>NZ_JBVVPC010000018.1:0-129139 GCF_055807355.1 Bradyrhizobium sp. Ken01 | reverse complement strand
GCACAAGAACTTCACGATGAGTCCTCGTGGAGATGAGAAACCGTGCGCTGTGTGCTTGACTGGGGACATCAGAATGGGATGACCCGCCCCGTCCTCTCAGTCAGACTGAGTTGGCTTTTGAAAGGAGGAAGCAATGAGGACACGGAACAAGCCCAGGCCGGCAACAGTGTTTGGGATCGACATTGGCAAGAACCTTTTCCACGTCGTTGGGCTCGACGCCGCCGGAATGCCGATCCAGAAGGCGACCTTTCGGCGCGATACGCTCTTGCAGTTCTTCGAACGTGCAGGACCGGCTTTGGTGGGGATGGAGGCCTGCTCCGGCTCGCAATGGTTGGCCCGCAAGATCGCCGCCATGGGGCACACCGTTCGCATTATCCCAGCTCAATTCGTGAAGCCATATGTGAAGTCCAACAAAAATGACATCATCGATGCCGCGGCGATCGCCGAAGCCGTGACGAGACCAACGATGCGCTTCGTCGAGCTAAGGTCGCCTGAGCACATTGACCTGCAAGCGCTGCATCGTGTTCGCGATCGGATGATGTCGCAACGGACGTGCCTCATCAATCAGATGCGCGCTTTTTGCCTGGAATATGGGATCGCCATTCACCAGGGCGCCGGCAAGTTCAAGGCTGATCTGCCGAGGGTTTTGGCCGATCAGATCGAATGATCTAACCTCGGCGATGCGTCGCATTCTTGCATCTACATTTGACGAGATGCGGCAGCTGGAGCTGCGGATTGCCGAGGTCAACCGCGAGATTGAGGCAATTGCCTCTCAAAGCGATACCGCACGTCGATTGATGACCATCCGGGGCATTGGTCCGCTGGCCGCGACGGCGCTTTTGGCAGCAGCTGGATCTGCCCGCCAGTTCAAAAAGGCCCGCGATATGGCAGCTTGGCTAGGTCTTGTCCCGAGAGAATATTCTACGGGAGGCAAAACGAAGCTGCTGGGGATAAGCAAGCGCGGCAATCGATATCTGCGCCGGATGATCATCCATGGCGCGCGTTCCTGCGTGACTCATCTTGATCGCTCGCGATACCGCCTTGGCGCGTGGCTTGATGGACTTCAGGCACGCATGCACACTAACAAGGTCACCGTCGCCTTGGCGGCCAAGAGTTGCGCGGATCGCATGGGTGGTGATGACCAAGCCCGGCGCAAGCTATGAACGGCGGGATCCGGCCTTTAGCTGATCCCGTTTGTTCCAGACTGCGAGGTGCGTGAAGGTGATGACGAAACAGTCGATCGGCGCGCCGTAAACCCTGTGCAAAAAAGCGGGCTTCGAGCCCGAACCATTTATCTGAGAACGGCACGCGCGGATCTCATCATGGCCTGGCCGCAACAGCGGCCCACTTGCAAGAGGCCGGATACATTTGTGCAGACTGCATCGTCCTCATTAAACGACCTTGCACGGGCGGGGCGGGTCATACATTCTTTCCCACGAGATCCTTCAGCGCCGCATTGTCCAACATGGCGTCTTGCCAGAAGCCGCTTTAGCTTCGTGTTCTCGTCCTCCAGCGATCGCAGTCGCTTGGCCTCCGAGACGTCCATCCCGCCGAACCGGGCCTTCCATTTGTAGATGCTGGCGTCGCTGACACCATGCTTGTGGCAGAGATCGGCGACCGGAACCCCGGCTTCGTGCTCCTTCAAAATCCCGATGATCTGTTCTTCCGTAAATCGCTTGCGCTTCATGCTCTGGTCCTCGTCTTGGGCCAGAACGAACTTCAAACTGGATTAAGCCCGAGGGGCAAGGTCACCGTCCACGATGGACAGGCAAGCCGCTACAGATTGCTGTGGTTGGCATGGCGGGCACAACGGAGGCGACGACGCGGCCAAGGTCTCACCGTGAGACCTGCGATGTCGGAGTTCCGCCCAAAGGACTAAACCGCTCGCGCGGTAGAACGCCGCGGCTGGCGACACGGCGAAGCAATAGGCGACAACTCATCGTGACGAGCGGGGCAATTAGCCCGTAGCTGGCGATGATCCGATGATCGAGGACGTGCTGATCTGGAAGTTCGTGGCGGAGCACCAACCATTGCACAAGAGCCAACTCGAACCCTCGATCGCGATTGTGTGCAACGTCGCGCTCGTTGGACCCAGTCCAGGAATCTCGACGTAAGCAGGGTTACAAATGCGGTGATGCTCTTGACGAGCAGTTCGAAACAGTTTCGGCTCTGATAGCTCCGGGGGCTTTCCAGCCGCCAGAGATCAGTTTGCCTCATGGCCTTCGAATATCGAGGAGCTCACGTTTAGATTGTGTGGTGTGGTATTTTTGCTATAGCCAAGCCATTGAAAGTACAGGTGCCGCCAAACATTAAATCCCCATAGGCGATCGTCCTGATCGTCTGAAGGTTGTTCGACGCGACTAGCTCGATCACGCGGCATTGTCCTACGTCCCCCCAGCGCGGTTTCCTCCTTTGGAGGCTTTCGGACGCCGGCCCCCGTGTGCGCGGCAACACCGTCATGGGGCCGGCATCCGAAACCCTTCACAGAAGCGGACATTCGGGCTGGCCTTCAGCAAGTCCGCTTTGTGCACAACACAAGGCGACATGCCAATGGGCAGGGAATGCTCCGATGAGCGGCAGTGGTGACATGGTAGACACGATCGAACCCGCAGGGCATTACCAGCGGCACTTGCTCGCCATGCAGGCTCACCGTCGATCAGGCGAAGGGGCGACCCGGTTGGCTTCGCCGGCAGCGGATGCCAAAAACTCATTTAGCAGGTGTCGCTTGATCCTGATCGGTTCACGCTCGCCTTGGGAAGCGAGCAAGAGAACGCGCTCGGCAACTTCCAGAGCAGATCGCTGCTGCTGACGAGTGAATGACGGACTGGAAAGAACCTCGTCTAGAACGTCGCGGAGCAAATGTACCGTTGCCGTGTCGTATGCCATGCGCCAATACCCCCTCTGTCGAAACAATATGCGCCGTAGCGGTGGCGCAAGGGAAAGGAAGTGAAGCGTCGCCGGGCTCGAAATAAGCGTCCCGGCAGCGCTTATTCTCTAACTGAGCGCTGAAATCCCAGTTGTCCTGAATTATGCAATGGTCATGCCACAAGTTTGTGACGCCGGTTCGCGCGAGGGCTCCCATACTGCAGTCCAACGGTCGACCAGAGCCCCCGCTCGCGATTTAATGCACGTTGGCGGGCATTTGGTTCCCGGCAATTCTTATTAGAAATAAGGATTGCAACGAAACATCTGAGCCGGGTGTTGCGGCTTGGCTACATCAACCTGCAGGCGAACGGGATAGCATTGATTCCCTAGGTGGGCTTCGTGCCTTTTTTGAACTTCTTCTGGGGAGATTTCTCGTAATGAAAAAGCTTCTGATTGTCGCAGCCGGGATGATGGCCGTAGCTCTATCCGCCCCTGCGTCGGCGGCTGATTTGGCGGCTCGCCCATACACTAAGGCGCCGCCGCCGGTGGTCGCTCCGATCTATGACTGGACCGGTTTCTACATCGGCGCCAACGGCGGCTGGGGCCAAACCCACAGCTGTGTGGATTTCGTTACGCTCGCAGGGACAGTCGCAGGCGGTTGCGCGGATCGCTCCGGCGGCCTTGTTGGCGGACAGATCGGGTATCGCTGGCAAACCAATCAGTTTGTGTTCGGACTGGAAGCACAGGGCGATTGGGCTGACATCAAGAACACGCGCGTCAGCCTGATCGATCCGCTGATTTCAACCACAGGGAAAACCGATGGCATTGGCCTCTTCACGGCCCAACTCGGTTGGGCATGGAACGCATCGCTGCTCTACGTGAAGGGCGGCGCGGCCGTCACTCACAATCGCTTTGACGTGTTCAACAACATCACCGGGGTCGGCCTCGCCTCGGCAAGTCACACGCGCTGGGGCGGCGCCCTTGGCGTGGGCTGGGAATATGGTTTCGCACCGAACTGGTCGGTCGGTGTTGAATATGACCATCTCTGGATGGGGCGTGACAACTCCTCCTTCGCAGGCGTGGTCACGCCCGGTGGCGTCACCCTCTTAGGGAACGGCGTCAAGCAGGACGTGGACTTGGTCACGGTGCGCTTTAACTATCGCTTCGGCGGCTTGGGAACAGTTCCTGTCGCCGCGAGATACTGACTTCATCTAGACGCTTTGTCAGGACAGTGGGCCGGGCATTTTGCCCGGCCTTTTGTTTAAAGCCATGTCTGAGAAAGATACAAAGCGCGCATCAGATCCAGACTGAACCGCCGAGAAGTTGCGGAATGCCTCAATGCCGCATTCGAGACTGGCGACATCGCCGACAGGTGTCGTGCGATTGAGGATGCTGTCCGTCTGCACGACATTTCGGAGCTCGCGCGACGTTCTGGGAATCACACGAACAAGCCTTTACCGCGCGTTCGCAGGCGGCAAGGCGCATCCGAATTCAGCACCGTCTTGAGCGTTTTGCACGCGATGGGTTTTCGGTTGCACGTTGACCCTGCGCGTGCACGCTCAGGTGAGGACGACGCATCACAAAGGCTCAAGCGTCGGCCCCACTTCCGCGTCGGGTCAACGAACGAAATCGGAAATCGCGGCCTTGCGGCGGGATGTCTGCTTTGCCCCGGGCGGACATAGTGATCGTGAGTCGAGGTGATAACACGCTGCGCGGACCGTCGCGGCCACCCTCCGCACAGTCGGGTCGTCCGGGTCCCTCTGGGCGTGTCAACCTCCGCAGGGCCGCGCGACCGCGACCTTTGAGGGTATTTGGAGTATTTGGGGTTTCTGATTTCGAACTTCCTTTCGTACCATCTCGCACACAAAGGCTGGTGCGCGATATGGAGCCTACCGGCTGTGGGTGCTCAAGCAGCAGAGCAAGTAGGCCCGACAGGACCATAAACCTTTGTATCGTTCCATCACCCCTTACGTTCAATTGAGCCGCTGATCGCGATCGTCTAGCTAAGGGTATGCGGTAGCTCCCTGCTATCGTTGCCCTCCTTGGGCGTTCCTCCCTAGACTTGGGCCGCTTGTGGCAACGCAGGCGGCCTCCCTTTTTGTATGGCCGTCACGTCCCGCAGCAATTCGCGATCTGTCATGTCGCTGTCCTTCTCCCTGAGAGGGTGGCCCAACCGCCAACGATCACGCCACCAGCGGCGCGACCATGATGGCGATCATCGCGATGTACCCGAAGAACGATACGCTCAGCGAGCGGCTCAGGCTGTATGTCTAGGAGTGCTTCCATGCTGCTTGAAGAAGAGATCAAGCTTCACAGGTTCGCCGGTATCTCGCCAGACCAGTCTTTTACCGAGGCTGGCCGCCACTGCGAGGCGGTGGTGGCCGCCGATTACAACATGGTCATCTGATGTTTGGGCGATGATCTCGCCAGCTTCGTCCCCGATGAACTTTATGGGGCCCCGCCTCCAATCGAGAGCGCCGGTCAGCGGCGGCCGCGATGGAGCAATCTATCTAACCTCGTGCGGGCTCCGGGCGTTCCAACCCATAAAGAATCACGGTTTCCGGACGACGTGCGCCACTTCGCGCACCGCTTTTCTGTGCCAACTCGCACAAAATAAACGGGGATACGCGAAGTGAAATGTATTTGTAGCGGGCCGTCGCGCCGTTCCCCGCACAAACCCACGCCCTCAAAAGGACCCCGCCGACCATCATTCGGAGGGGCGCCATCGTCAGAGGGCAGCGCGGGCACGGCAGCGGCATGGCACAAACTGCATAGATCGCCTCGAAGAGACAGATCAGCCATGCCCGAAAGAGCGCCAAAAGACACTTATTCGCCGCGGATTGCGCGATACCCTCTCGACAACGAAAAGGGTTCGGTGCCGGGATTCGTGCACATTGTCGCCACGCGGTCGGCCTGGTCGGATTGGATCGAATTGCGGATCGCGGCCGGGTTACTGTCGCCACGCACATCGCCACATCCAGGTCTGCCACCGTGAGCGGCACGATCGCGCTTACCGCGCGAGCAGTTCTTGGCAAGAACGGCGCACCGCGCCGCGAGTCCTGCTCACCCTTGGGATTCGCCGTGCGCCCCTTCAAGGTCCGTGGGACCATCCTCTCGTGACGGCGATCACTGTCCGTTGCGGCGGTGCTTCCTGCTCGAGACATCGAGAACCAGGTTCGCAGTTTGATCAAGGAATGTGGATTTCTGTTCCCTCGCGCGATCGGCCAACAAATTCCGCAACCAGGTCAGCGAACTCTTGGGCGTCGATCATTTGCTTCTCAGCGTGATATCGCCGCTGCTCTCGATCCATGAGAACGTTTGTCAACAACAAGGTAAGTTCGACAACGAGGTCCGCCGGTTGGCAAAGCTGGACGACACGACGCGTCGCCTGATGACGGTCCCGGGGGTCGGTGTCGTGACGACCCTAACGTTCCGCCACACGATCGATGACCCCTCGCGCTTCCGATCGGCTTCGACGGTCGGCGCCTATCTCGGCCTTACGCCGAGGCGCAGCCAATCCGGCGAAACCGACACCAACGGAAAGATATCTCGATGGGGCGACCGGCTTCTCCGAACTTACTTGTTCGAGGCCGCCACTGTTCTTCTTTATCGAACCCAAAAGTGGTGTTCCCTAAAGGCGTGGGGCATGAAGCTCGCCAAGCGGATCGGTATGAAGAAGGCAAAGGTCGCCATCGCCCGAAAGATCGCCGTAATTCTCCACTGCATCTGGGTCGATGGCACGTCGTTCGACTGGGGCCAGCCGAAGCCAATCTGATATTTGCTCGCAAGTTCCTGGTCCGGTCCGCCGGACTGGCGATGTCCCGCTGGGACGATGGTCGTGGTGACCTCGGTCAATCGGCTGGTGGCGGTTCGCCCGCACTCCGCTGCAAACGTTGAGGCGCCCCGATCCGGACATCATCATGAGGCGCTCGCGACCTCGGAAAGGACCAAGACCCCAGCTACGACATCAACCCAACCCGACGAAGCCGCGAACGACGTCGATTGCCAAGCCCGCTAGGCAATCGTCTCGCCATCCGCGATCGCTCCGTCTCTGCAACCTGACCAGCTCCGACGGAGCAATCGCTACCGGCGTGTCACTGGAGAAAGAATGGTAGCTTGACAACAAACCGCAATTAAAGCGCCGATTGACAGATTCACTGCCAACTGCCCGATCTATAACACGCTGAAGCGCGGCGGCCCCGTCGAGATCTCATGGAAAGTGAGCTGCCCCATGCCTGACAAGAAACTGCATCTTGCCGCCTTTGTCTCCGCGGGGCCGGTTTCCGGCAGCCATGTCGGTTGGCGGCATCCGAAGGCGGGTGGCGACCTGCTGTCAGCGGCTTACTACCAGAATATCGGCTGGCTGCTGGAGCAGGGGCGGTTCGATCTTCTGTTCATTGCGGACATACTCGCGACCCCGGACGCGCTGGGCGGCAGCCTGCATAGCCAGCTTCGCTATGGCGCGCTGGGCCCGCTGCGGCTCGACCCGCTGGTGGTGCTCTCGATTATCACGGGTGCAATCAAGCACCTCGTCTCGGCGCGACCATTTGACATCCTACGCCCAACCCTATGTGCTGGCGCGCGCTCGCGAGGCTCGATCATCTCAGCGGTGGCCGCGCCGCCTGGAATATCGTCAACTAGTTCCAGGAGGCGGAAGCGCGCAATTTTGATTTGACCGAGCAGCTCTCGCGCGAGGGGCACTACGAACGCCGTCGAATTTCTCGAGGTCGTGAGCAAGCTGTGGAATTCGTGGGAGGATGGTGCGCTGGTCCGGGATCGCCAGACGCCGCTGTTCGCCGACGCTGCGCGGGTGCACCGGATCGATCATTCCGGCAAATGGTTCAATGTGCGCGGCCCGCTCAATGTCAGCCGGCCCCCGCAAGGACGTCCGGTCTTCATCCAAGCCGGCGCTTCGGATCGTGGCCGCGATTTCGCTGCGCGATGGGCCCAGATCATCTTCGTGACGCCGGGCCTCATCGATGTCGCCGTCGAATTTCGCAACGACTTGCGCGCCCGGGCGGTCCGTTTCGGCCGCGACCCTGATACAGTCAAGGTGTTGCCCGGCATCGTCCCGGTCATTGGCGACACGGAGAAGCAGGCCAAGGCGCTAAACGACCAGCTCCACGAATTGTCGCATCCGCAGTCCGGTCTCTCGACTTTGTCCTATCATCTCGGCGTTGCCTGAGAATCTCGACGTTCCCGGCGTCGAAGGGCACTATCGCGAGGCCTCCGAACTGACGCGGCGCTCAGGCTTGAGCCTTGCTGAGCTAGGACAGCGCTACGGCGCGGGGAGAACCACCAGCGGCTTCGCCAGCACTCCCAGCACGGTGGCTGATCGCATGCAGGAGTGGTTCGAGGCGGGTGCTTGCGACGGCTTCATGTTGCAGGTCCCATATCTTCCAGGCGGCTTGGAGGAGCTGGTCCACGGCCTCGTGCCGGAGCTGCAACATCGAGGTCTGTTCCGCACTGAGTACGACGGCTCGACCTTGCGCGATTCGCTCGGCTTGCCCCGGCCAGCGGGCTGAGGTCGCCCATGCCCACCCGACGCTATGCTCTTTAGCTTCAGCCACTCCCACGATACGCAGCTCAATGAAGTATCGTGAACGTGCGACGAATCTCCATTTACCGCCTGAAAAAACACGGCCTGCGACCAGCAAGTAATTGATAATGCTCAGTGCGCAGATAACTCTCAATCAGTGGCCTGGTCAGTCCACTCAGGCAACAAGCGCAGGAATCTCTTGCTCAATCAATCGCAACAATCGGGTGTTGCGCCTCCGGAATTTGAGCGTATCGGGCACTCCGCGACCCTTGTTCCGCCGACGCAGCGCAAACCTTAGCATCTGGATGTGGGTCGGACATGGATTTAGCGATGAAGGGCTGGGTGCGCAAAGTTCAAGCCGCTCAGCGCCGGACTCATCGCCGTTTTGTCCCTGAACGGACTCAGTGTGGACGTGGGCCGGTCCGATTGAGCCCGGCGTCGCCAAAGGCTACCGTAGTAAATGGCGTGTGCGCCCGGTGCTTCTGCGGAATTCGCGGCTAGTTCGCTCGAGAAGCAAGCCGTCTCAGCTCCCAGCATCTTCGGCACCGTCGACCATCTCCAACTTGCGCGCAGCAGTCAGATGACAGTCGCGGCCTTCGGATCCACCACTCCACATTGAGACCAAGCTTGTTATCTCCCGCGCCTCTATTCACTCTCGACGCGCGAAGTCGACATCGCGATGACCCTGGACACGCCCGCCACGGGTCAGGTGACGTCGCAAAAGCGGACTGACTACACGCTCGATCTCTAAAGGGCGGAACTATAAGTCAAACACCGCCGCTGGCCCAAATCCTTGGTGGATCTAGCGGGTCACGTTTTGTCGGCCTACATCCCCGAACTGCTTTCCACGGAGAAACCTATCGAAACTCGGTGATCGCATCCAGGTCCTGCCAACAATTCGCAGCACGAGCGTGATGGCGCAGGCCGATGCGGTGCAGTATGGAGCGGCGATCGGCGCGCTGCTGACCTTTTTGCCCTCGGGCTGGCCGCTTCTGAAAATGTTGCGTCCGAAAAAAGTGCGGCTCTCGGATAGATACTCGATTGCCGTCCGCGTGTGACGGCTGCACCGATAAAGGCCGCTCTCGACGCCATTGTAGTGGGTGTTCCTGCCGGCAAGCGCACGTTTCTGCATCGTTGATGGTGAGGCGCTCATCGTCAGACCAGAACTGCCCCGATTTGAACGAATATGAACCTTACTCGTGAATGGAGCGGCGTGAGTTGTCTCTCCCGAGCAGCACAGAAGTTTCCGTGCTGTCCTCCCTGAGCCAGAGCGGCGAGTTGGGCGATGGCGGATCGCGAGATCCGGAGCACCTTGTCTGGGATTAGGATCGTCCCTATGGGGGATACGGCCTCGATTATGCGTCGATGGGAGAGGTTCTGACGAACTAGCCGGACTCGACTCTGCTTTATGTGCTACCGAAATCATTGGCCTTTGCCATGTCAAACACCATGGACGTGGAAGCGAGGAATTCGCGATGTCGCAAATGAATAGCGTCCGATTCACGGACGATCCGCGCTCGTTATTGCGCGCCAATCTTGATGAGCTTGAGCAGCGCATAGATCGGGCTTGTATGCGGGCTCGCCGCAGGCGTTCAGAAGTTCGTGTTTTGCCTGTCAGCAAGACCGTACCCGCCGCGATTATCCGTATCGCATCCGAACTCGGCCTTTGCGAGTTCGGCGAGAACAAGGTCCAAGAGGCGGAGAGCAAGGTCCGCGATTTGGCCGACCTGTCGTTGAACTGGAGTGTCATCGGTCACCTCCAGACGAACAAAGTGAAATCGATGGTCAAGTTCGCGAACGAGTTTCATGCGTTGGATACCTTGAGATTGGCCGAAGCGCTCCAGGCCCGCCTGAGCGCCGAAGGCCGGCATCTCGACGTGTTCGTCCAAGTCAACACCTCGGGTGAGGTGAGCAAATACGGTTTGCCGCCCCACGAGGTAGAGGATTTTGTTCTTCGGCTGTCCGACTATCCAGCCCTTGTCCCTCGCGGCTTGATGACTCTCGCCGTCCTGAGCGGAGAGGCGGACAAGGTTCGCGAATGTTTCAAGTTGCTGCGGGGGCTTCGAGACGCACTCCGCGATAGAACATCGACGCGACTTGATCTCCTTTCAATGGGGATGACAAGCGACTTCGAGATAGCAATCGAGGAAGGTGCCGATGTCATAAGAGTTGGTCAGGCGATATTCGGACCTCGGCCGACCAAGGACGGACAGTATTGGCCCGGGCTTCCTCTCCCCACCAGCGCGCTATCCGAGTGAGGCCGCGGGACCTGCCGCGAGTTCTGTTTCGTCCGTCGCCTGCCAACAGCAGAGTGAAATCACCACACCAATGCTAGCAAGTCGCCCCGTCACGATCCGCATGACGCCCCTTGTGAGCTGACCAGGCTCGGTGGCGCACCCACTCTAAGTCGACACGCCGGAGCCTCGCCGATTGCAGGCGGGCCGCCCAACGGAAAACACGGCAAATTTCTCCGCGACTAGGAACACTAGGTGCCCGCGAGGTTCTTCTGCGTCAGGGTTAGGGCTTGCGGAGTTCTCTTCCATAGGTATTCAGATCGTGATGGACCATACAGGCGACAACCGACATTGTTTTGACCAAAGCGACCTGAAGGGCCTGGCCGGGCCGAGCCGCGCTTCAACAAGCTGACAGGCCGCGGATTATCGCTGTCAACCGGACGGCGGCGGGTGATCTTAGACCCGTACGGGCATTTGATCCGACTGCAGATGAGACGCTGCTCTGTTCGTGCCTTATCGGGACTAGCCAGACTCGCGGCGCGGCAAATGTTTTTGTTTAGACGTAGCGGTGTCGCAACTAGCGCGTTTGCGCGCGGGCACCATAGTTTTGGAGCTTGATGAAAAATGCAGCCTAAGATCGGGTGGTGTTTCGTTCTCGAACAAGCGCTGGTAGCCGGCGACGTGATGCTTGCTCAGAAGATCGCGCTCGAGACCGACGAAGCCGCAGTGCTCGCGCTTGCCAACCGGTTTGTCCGAGACCGCCCGTCCTGCCCCGAGTAGTACGGCGTACTTACTAGTCCGCTCATGGGCGGGGCCGCCGCCTGTGACAGTGGCAGCCCCTAGCCGCGAAGGCACCGTTTACGCGATACATCGGCAGCTCCGCGGCTACAGGTAAGCCTCAACCCAGCGATCGCCTTCTGCAATGTGATCCACTTGTTAGCCTTACCGGGCGCGAGTGGTCCTCTGCTGATGATCTCAACACTTGCCATTGTTTCGCGTGAACGCCTCGCGCAACTGCCTCCGTGAGCAGGGCTCGGTGGGTCATTGAGATATGCGATTGTTAGCCTGCCCGAAAGATACCTCAGGGTGCTAGCTTCGCAGAAGCAGGGATTTGCCGTCGCATCTCGATGAGCTCGAGCGCTCCCTCTCTTGACGCCCGCATCAAGATCAAACGCACGCGCGTGGCCGGGCAACGAAGCCGCCGCGCCGAATACAATGGCGCGCCGGCTTCGCATTGGGTGAACCCGGATGGGGCAATGACCGGTGCCTGAACGTAACGCTCCGATGCCTCGCCGCCCGCATTTGTGACACCGATCTATACGGCCGCGTTTAAGAAAGCTCTGCAAGCCGCAGGTAGTTTGCGAATAGTGCGTCCCCTTGCGATGCGAGTATCGACTCCGGATGGAACTGCACGCCGTATGTCGCTTGATTGCGATGGGCAAGAGCCATGATCGCCCTGTCCCAGAGCGCTGTCACTAGCAGAGCGCGAAGTGCCAACCCTCGGATCACCCACAATGGTCTCTCCGTTGCAAAATAGCTTTCCCGTCCGCAATCATATAAGCCCAGAAGGGATCGCACGTCACATACGAATGCTGCCCGAGTACCGCGTCGCTCGATGCGCTATCCAGGAACGTGAGGTGCCTCCGTTGCGAGGGGCCTCGCACGGCTGTGACGGGCTCAATCCACTGCAGTTCCGCTACTGCATGACTCTGTCGCTCAGCGATATATGGATGATCGTAAGTCGGCCCGGCGAAGGCGAGCGTTATATCACCAAAAAACCCCTATATGCCTGTCAGCTAACCACGCCCGTAGCGAGGGCCTGCCGAACATACTGGCTCCGCATCTGCAGACATGCTGCAGTCGCCCGCGAGACGTAGCTCTCGCAGCGGCTTACCTGCCGGATCGATTGCTGGTAAACCTCGTGCGCTTTATAGGGTTCGAGCTGGCCTTCGTTGTCGAACTCACCGTAGACGATCACGTCAATTTCGTTTAGCCGGTCACTCTTGCAGTTGCGAGCGACTTCAAGCCGGCGTGCGTACGGGATTTTGGCGAGAACGGAGAGGGCTTCGACTTTTGTCGATATATGCCTTATCTTTTGCGGTGAAGAATACGATGTGTCGAATCATAGTTGGCCGTCGGTAGTCCCGAATAATTGCGGTTTGATTTCGCGGAAAGCGAAGCATCTTCGCCAAATCATGCAGGACTCGGGCAGCCGTCCAGTGGCCACCGCACGGCAGGCGCCCTGCACAATGGCACTGCCTGGTGTTTAGCTGAATCTCCTTCGGCCGCTACTCCGCAAGGTGGACCATGTCTGAGACCAGTTTTCGCCATGCAGTAAGAAAGCGCCTGATCATCAATCCCCGGGACAAGTTTAAGTATGTGACTGCGTCGACGCCATTAGCTTTGCGCGGACGATGAAACGATCTCACTTGCTGGATTGAGGCATAAGAACTGCAGGAAAATGCGGCTCGTTTGTCGAATACAGGCGAGGCGCCGTCATAAAGCTGAGGGGAAAGAGCGCCGCCAACCCCTGAAGCGTTGATGTCGAGGCATGACTTCAACTCTTAAAGTGCTAGCCGGCTGATCACCGCAGAGAGATCGCTCGTGAAACTACACTCAACTTGCGTGGCGATGGTCCACCCCTGCCGCCGAGTTCGTTTTACAAGTTCGCGATCGTCGTAGCGTAGCGCATCGAGCCCGCAACGCTATCTCGCCCACAGCGTCAGATCTCACTGTCAGGGCGAGGAATTGTGCCCGTTCCCCAAGACGCGTCCGGCCGAACCGCTCGAGCCCGGGCGGGATTAATGCTCACCTAGCACTCCGCGGTAAAGCCAACCGGTGTGTTCTGGGAGGCTATTGTCTGGATCACGGCACCGGAGCTGCGATGTCTCTCGACGGTCGCGATCGAGATGCGCACTCGCTGCACGCGGCCAAGCGATTTCAGCTCGGTCGGGAACATGCAAATTGGCCTGATCTACTGCACCGGCAAGCGCTGACGTGATGGGTCCCGCGCGCTTCTTGGCCAATAGATTTTCATCGTGCGGATAGCTTCCAAACGATGCGGACGTGCCCGCCTGGAATGGTCGGTCGGAAAATATGCATGTCTCTGACGCGCAGTTTGCTCTCCTCGATCAGGTTCATGACATGCCCAACGTCTCCTTGATCGGAGAAAATCACATACATCGCGCCCTTCGGACTTAACCAGACGTGCGCCCCTCCGACCGCGGCGGCCATGACCTTGTGATCTTCATCGAAACACGAACGCTCCAGATCGTCATTGGCCTTGCGGTTCCAATAGGGGGCGGCAAAGATAATGGTATCAAATTGTGCTCCAGGTTGTAGCGCAGCATAGGTGTCACTCTCGAGGGCTTCTGCTCGATCCCCATAGCCTAATCGCTCGATGTTTATCTTCGTCGAGAGAACCGCCTGCGGATTTATGTCGAGAGCGACTAGACGTCTTGCCCCGGCACGGAGTGCTGCAAGGCCCAGCACACCGGATCCGCACCCAAGATCGAGTACCGCCGCGCCGGGCTCGATGTGCCATTTCGAGATCAGTGCGTCCGGTGCGTGACTTAGGCGCGGTGACAAAACCCCGGGCAGGATGTGCAAAGACATGCCGCCGACTTCGACATCGTGCGGATCATTGTTCAAACGCAGTTCGGCCAACATTGCATCGACGTCTGTTGTTTGGCTGCGTACGGATGCGCCGAGTTGGGTGATCACTTCAACCTCCATGAGTGCTTAGCGCGCGGCGGCAGTAGTCCAGGGCAGCAACACGGTGGGGCCAGACGCGTGCGAAACCGGCAAGCCGTTCAACGTTAAGCTCGATGATCGGGCTGAGAAGGTTGATCCGCTCGGGCGCGGTGTTGTACCTCTCGGATATGGCCCAAGGAAGATATCGCTCATCTGGCCGCGCCCACTCGCTTGGTGTCGTAGCCCTCAATAGCAACGTCCATGCCAAGCGTTGGCCGGATTAATTTCGAGCGGGGTCTAGACATGCGGCCGCACGGCGGCTGAAATTGAAGTGCTGCAAACTCCTTGACGTGAATCATCGTGCCTCACGCGACAGAAGAGCGCAGTTTACGGGCTGTTCCAACCATACAATCGAGCGCACAAGTCGGCGGCCCCCGGGACGCTGATCACAAGCGCCCTACCGTGAGCTCGCCACACGGTCCGGCTGTCTGCTTAGCCTTCAGAAGGCCCCGAGCACTCGATCGGCATCATCTTCCGTAACATCGTCGTGCCGCTGATGTCTGGACGGCGACGATCAGGCGAGAGACGCGTTCTCATCCTGGTTGTCGCGCCATAAATGTACGCTTGAGAACAAAATGTCGGAATAGGACAAGGGCTGAGCCGTACGTGTGTTTGAAATGCGGAGCGCACCATATTGCGCGAGCGGCACGGCAATTCCCGGATAAGCAACAGGAGCTGCCGCGCCGCCGCCGGGGAGCGGCGCCATTCCTGAGCCCGCTTCGTTCCGAAAACTCGCAATTGGCTAGCCTCGGACGACGCTCCCGGTTGGTCATCGCCTTATTGCTCCTGTGGGAGGCGGCTCCAAGGCTGGGGCTCCGATCGGTTGCCGCGGATCGTCACGGCCGCCGGCTTGGTTGCCGATCGGGCTGCCCGAACTGGCATGCAATGGGCGACACATCTGATGCGAATCCGAGCAATCCCGCCCCGGGCACTGCAGGCGAGCAGGCGCTCGTCGAACGTCAACGAGGTTCCATGGTCGCGCTCTCCGCTCTGATGAGCATGTCCATCGGACCGGTCGGAATGGTCCCGCTAGGTGGCGTGCGAATTGAAGCATCGGTTAGATCGAGTAGATCGATGCTGCCCGCATTGTGCAACGTCGCGCAATGCGAATTCATTTTGTTTTGTCTCAATGCAGGGCGTCACGATGTGATGCGGCTTGTGCGTTCGGCAATCAATCGGTCGTCGAGGCCGGCAATTGGTGCGAGGATCGAACCGGATGCGGCGAACGTGCCGGTGCCGCTGTCCAGTCAATCGGCCAATCGCTGGAGGAGCAGACCGGCTCGGACCTCGGCTCGGCGGCAACTGAAATCGGTGGCCCGGAAATTGCCTAAGTAAGAGCAGTGCCTCTCCCGGCGTCGCCTGCGCGAGGGACTACCAGATGTCCCGAATGGAGTGGAATCGAGGAGGGTTGGCCATGCTGATGCTCATGGGCCGCTCGGACACCGCAACGAACGAAGCCGTGCATTTTGCCCATTCCATGCTGGAGGGCTCGGCGACGGCGTTTTACGAAGTCGACGAGGGCTACAACCTCCGGCGCTTTCTCCTGTCGCGCATTCCGGAGCCGTTTCATCTACAGTATCTCGACGGCATGAGTGCCTTCGACCCGCAGCATCCGAGTCATGCGGGTCACCTTGCGGTGGCGCGCCTGAGTAAGACGATGGCCGGCCAGCAAGCAGGCGAGACAGCACTCTACCGCTCGTTCATCCGCCGATGCGGCATCGTCGACATGCTCGATTTCTTCTTTCGGTGCGACGACCAGATTGTCGCCGGGATCAGCGTCGTATGGGACAGGGAGGCCAGGATCCCGGAGGGCGCCGTGACCATCGCCGAGAAGATGCACCAGTACCTCCAGTTCAACCTGGTCGGCCGCGCCGCCGCGTCCGAGGACGGGCAGCGCTACGCGCTGACCAGCCGCGAGATGGATGTGGTGCGGCTGTTGTGCTGCGGCCGCACCAATCGCGAGATCGGCGAGTGCCTTAAGATCGGCCAGGCGACCGTGAAGACGCACCTCATCCACATCTTTCAAAAGCTCGGCGTGGAGACGCGCTCCGCGGTGGTGGCGCTGATGGCGCGGCCGAATTAGCGGCCACGCCTGCCTTCATCAACCAGTCGCAAGGCCGTGGTCGATCGCGTGAGCGATCGTCCTGGCGTCCTCGGCCGTAATAATCAACGGCGGAGAGAGGATAATATTGCTGCCGGAGACGCGCACCATCACGCCGGCATCGTAGATGAAATCGGCGATCTTTCCGACGCGCTTCTTGTCGAGCGCCTTCTTGCTGCCGCGGTCGGCGACCAGCTCAAGCGCCGCCATCAAGCCCTTGCCACGCACGTCGCCAACGATCTCGCGCTTTTGCTTGAGAGCCGCGAGCGCCTCGTTGAGGATGGCGCCGGAGGCCTCGGCCCTGGTGTCGAGCTTAAGCCGCTTTGTTTCGGCAAGCGCGGCGATGGCGGCCGCGCAACCGACGGGATGGCCGGAATACGTGTAGCCATGGCCGATCGAGCCGAAGCTCGTCTCGTCGCTCTCGAACGCCTCGGCGATTTTATCGCCGATCA
The DNA here is from genome assembly GCF_055807355.1 of Bradyrhizobium sp. Ken01. Classification (NCBI taxonomy): domain Bacteria; kingdom Pseudomonadati; phylum Pseudomonadota; class Alphaproteobacteria; order Hyphomicrobiales; family Nitrobacteraceae; genus Bradyrhizobium; species Bradyrhizobium sp. Ken01. The sequence goes on along the minus strand of NZ_JBVVPC010000018.1, from coordinate 112,195 downwards.
TCGTGGCGCCCAGCGGGAAATAGCCCGATGTGACGGCCTTGGCGATTGTCATCATGCCCGGCTTGACGTTCCAGAGCCGCGCGCCGCACCATGCCCCGGTGCGGCCGAAGCCGGTGACGACCTCGTCCGAGATCAGGAGCATGCCGTAGCGGTCGCAGATCTCGCGCACGTCCCAAGAAACTCAAATGCGGCACGATGACGCCGCCGGCACCGAGCAGCGGCTCCATGATGAAGGCGGCGATGGTGCCGGCGCCCTGGAATTCGATCTCGTCGAAGAGCGCATTGGCGCGGAGCTGCGCGAGCTTCGCAGGGTCGGTCTCGTTGAAGGGATTGCGGTAAGTCCAGGGCGAGGGGATGTGATAGACGCCCGACAGCAGCGGCTCGTAGTTGCGGCGGAAATTGGCATTGCCGTTGACGGATGCGCCGCCGAAATGCGTGCCGTGATAACCCTTCTTCAGCGCCAGGAATTTGGTGCGGTCGCGCTGGCCCTTGATCTTCCAATATTGCCGTGCGAGCCGCAACGCGGTCTCGACGGAATCGGATCCACCCGAGGTGAAGAACGCGCGCACCATGCCCTCCGGCTTGAACCATTCGGTGAGCTCATAGGCGAGCTCGATCGCAGGTCCCGTCGAGACGCCGCGAAAGCCGGAATAATAGGGCAACTCCTTGAGCTGGTCGGCCATCGCCTTCTTAATCGGATCGCAGCTGTAACCGAGCGTCACATTCCAGAGCCCCCCGACCGCGTCCAGCACGGTCTTGCCTTCGATGTCGGTGACGTGGATGCCCTCGCCCTTCATGATGATCCGCGGCGGATGATCCTGCATGTCTTTGGGATGCGCCATCGGATGCCAGATCCGGCGGCATTGTTCTCGATGAGAAAGTTGATTTCGGGCATGGGTGGCTCCGCTGTCGAAAGGCAAGGCCGAGGATGTGGAGGGCCTGCCGGTAAGAGTTCTGGGGATGTCGAACATCGAACCAGACGGTCGAGAGCCCGCAGGCGATCGCACCCTTGATGTTGCGTTCCTGGTCGTCGACGAACACGCAGGCCTGCGGCGCGAGCTCGAGGGCACGCCGCGCGCGCGACGGACGAAGGTCTGCATATCCCACCAGTCCGCGCCGACGAGCTGCCGACCTCCCGGCTGCGAGTCCGCCAATACTCGCGCTCGGACAATTCTCGGCGAAGCCCGGGTGATTGATGTGGTCCTTGATCACGTGAAGCTCGATCGGCGGGCGGATCGCAGCAAGCATTTCCGTGACGAAGGCGCTGAGGCCTTCGGGATCGTACAGCGTCTCGCGGTCCTGATCCCATCACGGCGCCATAGGCGTGGGGTCTGGCTTCAGGATGCCGGCATGCGTGGCGTCGACGATTATCTCGAATGCCCGAGCAGCGGCCGCTTGCGCCGAAACTCCGCGCCTTAGAAGAGGTCGAGGCTGGTTGGAGAGAATGGCGACCTTTGCGGCCGGCTCCTCGCGCGATCCGGATGGCGCGCCCGGCTTCGGGGCGGATGATGAGCATCGGATCAGCGCTGGACGCGCCGAACGGAAGGACGAAAGCTACTGGCGCCCTCGCCTCCGCAAGCTTCGCGGCAACGGCGCGCGGCTTCCGTCGGCGATCGACGGCACCGGAGGTCGCGGACGCAAGCAGGCGATTATGCGCATGGAACGGACGATGGGCGAGTTCCGTCGGCACCGGCAGCCAGGCGGGAAAGTCCACCATGTCGATGGCGCCAGGCGCGACGATTTGCGGAATGCCGTTCCGGCCGGCATTCATCAGACGGTCCGAGCCGGAGTTTACCACCGAGCCCATCACCTGGTTGGCGACCTCCTGAAGGCTGAGGTCGAGCACCGCGGCAAATCCGCCTTGCGCTGCGATCGACTCCATCGCACGGCCGCCCATGCCGGTGGTGTGGAACACCACGACCTCGTAGCCGCGAGCCTCGAGCTGCGGCTTCAGCTCGACCATTTAGCTGAGGCAGCTCTTACCGAGCGAGGTCAGCGCTAAGATCGGGCCCTCGGGCCGCAGCCTGATGGCGCCGCGGGCCGCGCCGACGATCGCGCCGCAGGCCTGCGACAGCACCGCCGTGCAGGTGCCGTTGAGGCCGTAGAGGCCGCCGGCCCACAGGATCATCATCAGATCGGCGGCGATGCGCTCGGGGGGAATCAGATGAGAAAAGGCGATGGTCGACACGATCAGCTTTGGAAAGCCGAGCGGCAGGGCGAGCGCGACGTCGAGCGCGAGGTCGGTGCCCATGGTGCCGCCGATCGCGATCATGGCGTCGATCCGGCCCTGGTCGCAGTGTTGCCGCGTCAGCCGGGCGGCGCTGCGCGCCATCAACGTCATCGACGAATTCTCGTCGCCGCTCGCGATCACGGCGGCGATCGTCGTGTCGGCGGCGGCGGCCACCGCGTGCTTGTCGTGCGCTGCCTTGTAAGGGGGATCGCCGAGCACGCTGACGTCCATCAAGACGGTCTCGCCGCCGGCGTCCGCAATGCAGCGCTGCATGAACAGGAGCTCGTCCGACGTAGTGTCGCCGGTGCCGATCAGCAGGATGCGAGGGCGTGATCTGTTGGTCATGGAAGGCCGGTGTCGGCGAACGGACGCGCAACGGCCCATGTCCGAGCGCAGTGAATGTTGCCGCAACATTATGGATTTGCTGCGATGCATGATATCCACCTATCGGTGGATTGTGAGAAATGTCGCATCGAAGAAGGACCGTCGGCCTCATTCTGGTGTGAAAACAAATGTTTTGAATTCCTCGCAGATGCCAGCGCTTGCTTCAGCACCTCTCGAAATCATCGCCCACGCCGATATTTGAAACTCACAGAACGCGCGAGGACGCTTGAATTGCCGTGCTTGGAAGACTCTTTGCACATTCGCGCCTCAGACTCGCTGATCATTGAACTGCATAACTGCTTGCTTGCGAAGATCGAAGCGTGTCGTGTCGATAATTCGGCAACCTTGTCGCGAACACGACGGCAGGCTTTACAGAAAGCGGGAACACCGCCGAATTCCGACTGGCCTAAATCCTGCACAACCCTGATGGCCAACATGTCGCCGACCCACCGCTGAGCTACGAGCTGCTAGCGATGGAATGAGGATGTCCGGCACCGCGAATGCCTCAGGTCAGAACCTCATCCCTCCGTTGAAGCTTTCCTTCCATGTCTTTGTTCGTACACTTCGGGAGCGTTAATCGTGCAAATCCCAAAAGAAAATGAGGCGATCAAGCTAGTCTCCTCTGAGGACCGCGCAAGGGTCAGTGCCGTTCTTACGACGGCCTTCACAAGCTGCCCATTGTTGAGATGGCTTTATCCCGAGCCGGACCGCTACTTGCGGAATTTCGGCAAATTCCTCGAGTACTACTCTGGTGATCCCTATACGGATCGAAGCGGCGCGTGGTTCAACAACGGCGATAAAGGCGCGCTGCTCTGGCTAACCGACGAAGTGCACCGGGACGATGCGCGGTTGATCAAGTTTCTACTTGGTAGCGTTCCTGACTTCAGACGAGCCGAAACCGAAGACGTTTTCGATCAGTTCGGCAAATATCACCCCCAGAAAGCCTGTTGGTACTTTACGATGCTGGGTATCGATCCCATCCATCAGCGCTCCGGACTCGGGGAACGTCTTTATCGATACGGCCTCGGGATCTTGGACGAGGCGAAAGGACTCGCTTTCACTGAGGCCACCAGCTCCGAGTCGGCGAGATTGTATCAGCGCCTGGGGTGGGAAGTTCTCGGAGAGGTTCAGATCGGCAGTTCGCCATCGTTCTTCCCGATGGTGCGTTATCCGAAGTGACTGCGAACTAGGTGCGTACGGTTGGACCGGCGGTGGACCAGAATAGCTGACGCATGGTCCCCGGCGAGAATCAGAAGAGACATTCATGCGCGACTTAAACGCCGCAAAGCGACTTGATGATCTGTTCCAGTCAATGAAAAGGGCAAACGAATCATTCCTCGGCTATCCATTTGCTAAGGGCTTCAACTATGAACAGCTGTGGCGTTTCATGAAGTTGACGGGCAACAATCTTGGAGACCCTTTCGAGCCGGGAACTTACCGGGTCAATTCCCATGAGCTCGAATGCGAAGTCGTCAACTTCTTTGCTCGGCTTTTTCGGGCACCCTCGTGCGAGTTTTGGGGCTATATAACCAATGGAGGTACCGAGGGGAACATCTACGGACTGTATCTTGGCCGCGAGCTGTATCCAGGCGCTATCGTCTACTACTCGCGAGATACGCACTACAGTGTCAGCAAAGGCGTTCGACTGCTTGGGCTGGAGCATCGGGTCGTGGCCGCGCAGTCCAGTGGAGAAATCAGTTATGAAGATCTAGGAGAGCAGGCGGCACAATACCGATCTCGCCCTGCCATCGTCGTTGCGAACATCGGCACCACGATGAAGGAAGGCAAAGATGACATCTGTAAAATCCGCAGCGTCCTCCATCATGAGGGCATCACCCAGATCTATATCCACTCGGACGCGGCACTGTGCGGACCGTACGCGCCGTTCCTGGACTCGAAGCCGGCATTCGACTTTGAAGATGGAGCGGACTCGATCACACTCAGCGGACACAAGTTTCTGGGAGCGCCGATGCCGTGTGGGGTCGTAATCTCGCGGAAGCAACATGTCCAGCGTGTCATGGGACGGGTCGATTACATCGGCAGTTCGGATACAACCTTGAGCGGATCGCGCAATGCGTACACGCCGATTACTCTTTGGTATGCCATCCATACTCTGGGTGTCGAGGGAATTAGAGACACGTTCGGCCAATGTGAGCAGCTAGCGGGCTACGCAGCAGATAAGCTTCGTGCAATCGGGATCGCCGCGTGGCGTAATCCCCATGCGCTCACGGTCGTCTTTCCGCCAGTCGGAGAAGGCATCAAGAGCAAATGGCAAATTGCGACTGCAGATGTTAGCCACCTGGTCGTCACTCCTGGCACGACCAAGCGCCAAATCGACTCGCTAATTGAATCGATGTCGAGGGCCAGAACGTGAGATTCCAACTATCGAAATTCCGGCCTCAAAATGCCTTGGCACTCTCTGGCAATCGATGGGATGACGTACTCGGAATTGGCGGCCGGATGGCGCAGGCAAAGTCCTGCCACGCTGCCGTTGAGTGCGACGCATCAAAGCGCCAGCGACTGAGTCGAAAATGCCGCCGCATTCCGCTGCTTGCATTCGTCAACCACACTATCGGAGTTTCTCGCGCGCAGACAGCGTCTAGCCAGGCTGGCAGTGGGTAACGTGATGGCGAAGTCCTAAGCTAATCGTGACAATTCCTGAGCTGTTCGAGTGCTAGGCGATTGTGGCTCAGCAGTAACGCTCCATCCTCTTCATCGATCGAGCCACGGTACTCGAAGAGCGTCTAAACGCGCCATCTTACAGGAGAGGAATGCTGAATTGCGCAAGGTCGATCGAGCGGATCGCAAGCGCCCAAGTAACCAAAAGAATGAACGAGTGGACCGGCAGCTTCTGAACGACGCGGCCGGGGCCACGAAAGTGCCCATCGATCAGAGAATAGGCGCTACCATTCGTCGCGTTAGACGCGAGCAGGGGCTTACGCTTGCCAATGTTGCGTCGGCTGCCGATATCTCGTCTTCGATGCTCAGTCGTTTTGAGACCGGCAAATCGACCGCTAGCCTAGCGCAGCTCGAGCGCTTATGCGTGACATTCGGCGTCGACCTCGCGCTATTTCTAAATGCGATCGAGCAAGCGAAACGCGAGCCCGAGTTCATCAAGGCCTCTGCTCGAAAGGAGGTCATGCGCGCGGGTACTAAGTACGGGCACACCTTCCATTCACTTTCGCAAATCAAAGGATCTGGGAAGGACTTCGAATCTTTCCTCGTTAATGTGAATAGGAGCCAAAGATATCCGCGCTTTCGGCATCGCGGGACGGAGTTCATCTATATGCTGAATGGCACGGTTCAATATAGATACGAAGATGACCGCATACTCCTTCAACCCGGCGATGCATTAACAATTCCGGACAATGTCACTCATGGTCCGGAAAAGCTCTTCGATGATAACATTCAGTTCATCGCCATTATCATACATAAGTCGTAGAATAGGACGATCCGCGGCCTTTGTGAAAAACTAGCTTCTCTGGTCTTACCTCGGTCGGAAAGCCGAAATGACCTACGTTGAGAAGCCTCGAGTCAGCATGGTGTTTGTCGAGCATCGCCTCGACGAGCAGCTTCTTAAGCCTGGCATTCTCGTCGCCCAGCCCCTTCAGGCCGAGTTGCGGCTCAGCCTGCCCCTCACCGTGGGCGAGGACAACGACACTCCAAGAAGCCGAACCGGCTTTGGAGCGGCATCTCGTTTTCCAGCAATTCTGTCGCGTAGGTGTCCGTCTTCGTTTCGGTACGCTCAGCGCATCCTTTCGCACGACAGCCCATTTCTTGGCTGCGAGGATAGGTCGGCTGCAATCAAGCCGGCGCTGCCGAACTAAAGAAAATCACCGATGGTAACTCTCGGCCAGGTCTGTGTGCGCCGAGCGGCTTTAATCTTCGCCGACCAAGCGTCGATGAGACTGCCGAGGACCAATCGTCCGTTGCCACGAATATCTGGCCATTTCATCGTTGGAGTTCCCAGTGGCAGCGAGATCACCCCATGCGCCGCCGATAGCAGGGCGGCCGCTAGACGCTCCGTCAGCCCCGGCCTCGCCTCCACCCCCAATTCGGAAAGATACTCCGCGATCGAAGTCACAAAGAGCCCGTATCCCTTTCGTACGATCTCAGTTTCACCGAAATAAACCCCATCGGGAAAACGCCTGTCCTCGACCGTGCCGGCCATCGAATAGAGCGATCGAAAATGATCGGGGTTGTCGACCCAATAATCGATATAGCCCTCCATGACGCGCCGCAGCCGGGCCTCGCCGTTGGAATGGAGCGCGCGGACTTGTTCGAGCCGATCCGCCATTTCCTCGAGATTCCGCTCCTTCACTGCCAGCAGCAGCAGGATCTTGGTGGGAAAGTATTTGAGAACCGTGCCCTTCGAGTAACCGAGCGCATCGGCGATCTTCTGGATCGAAACGGTTTCGAGTGTGCCGCTCGCGAACTCCTTTTGCGCTGTCTCAAGGATTCGAGCCTGCAACGCCCGCTTGTCAGCTTCTTGGCGCGCGCGCTTCTGAAAGCGCCGCATCCCTTTAGAGTTTCCTGATCTCTCGGTCGACATCCCAATCTCCGCCCGGTGTGTCCTGCCGCTACATGGCTGGAATCACGAGTAATTAACGCCATTCAACTCGTAGCTTGCCAACTCCAGTGATAAATGACTGTAGTCAATTAACTTGAGGCGACCAAATGGAGGAAAGCAGTGGCAACGTCGGCACGCGAGTATGCCTGCAGCGATTTTGATCCGTTCGACTGGGACACTCGCATCGACCCCTATCCGGCCTACGCCGCGCTTCGTGCGAAGGCACCCGTCATCCGGCTAGAGAAGTACGGCATCTTCGCCGTGCCGCGTTTTGCCGAGATCAAGGCGGTCTTTGCCGACCAGGTGAACTTCAGCAATGCCGGTGGTGCCGGCATCGCAAATTATTTCAAGGAGAAGCCGTGGCGTGCGCCGAGCATTGTCCTTGAAGCTGACCCACCGCTACATACACGCACCCGAAAGGTGCTAGCGCGGATCATGTCACCTGGTGCAATGCGAGGCCTCGAGAATGGCTTCAAGGCCAAGGCCGCCGCGCTGGTCGATGAACTGGTCGAAAAGAGATCGTTCGACGCAATCCGCGATCTTGCCGAAATATTTCCGGTGACTGTATTTCCGGACGCCCTGGGCATCGACACTGAGGGCCGCGAAAATTTTCTGACCTACGGCGCAATGGTGTTTGCCGGCATGGGGCCGGAGAACGATTATTTTCGAAGTCTGATGGCCAAGGCACCTGAGGTTTTGCCTTGGGTTGCTGCAAAATGCCAACGGGACGCCTTGACTCCGGGCAGTTTTGGCGCGCAGGTCTACGAGGCTGCCGATAGCGGCGAAATTACCCATGACGAAGCACCTCTGCTCGTCCGGTCCTTTCTCTCGGCGGGACTGGATACGACAATCAGTGCAACAGGCATGGCCCTCTTTAGTTTGGCCCGTCATGCGGAGCAGTGGGCCATATTGGCTGCCAATCCTTCGCTGGCGCGCGCGGCGTTCGATGAGAGCCTGCGCTATGATTCCGCCGCACCTTACGTGTTCCGGACCACACCGCATGAAACCGAAATCGCTGGCGTGCCGATCGGCAAGCACGAGAAAGTGTTGCTCCTGATCGGTTCGGCAAATCGCGACGAAACGCGGTGGGAACGGCCTGAGCAGTTCGACATCACCCGGCGCGTTTCGGGACATATCGGCTTCGGCACCGGGATCCACGGCTGCGTGGGGCAGATGGTCGCGCGGCTCGAAGGCGAAGCCGTGCTGGCCGCCTTGGCGGCGAGCGTCGCATCAATCGAGATAACGGGCGAGCCGGTATACCGCGACAGCAGTGGATTGCGGGCACTCAGCTCGCTGCCGGTACGCGTTACGACGAAATAGCCTCAGGCCGGGCTCTTTGCAGCGCAAGGGCGCCACCACTGGCACGAGTCGCCGACCGGCGCGCCAGATGGCCGTTAGGGTCGGCGCGGGGAAATTGTGCGGCTTTGGCTTAAGATGCGCGCGCTCGCGGGCTTCGCGGCGACCGCCTTGTGCACCTCGAAGCGCGGCTTCACGAGGATGAGGTCGGGGCATTGCCTCTTCGCCGTCCCCGACCGTATGGCCGACCGAATGCCGAACTTGCGGTCTTCGTAGCATGCAGTCGCCACCACGCCGCAGGACGTGTGGCGTGCCGATGGATGCGATGCGTAAGCTTCCCGAAAAAGCAGGCCTGAGGCTTGCGCTCCGCGATTACCTCGACAAAATATGCTCGCCAGCCTGCTCATAGGATCGAAAAAGGCCCGAAGCTCGTTCGAGCTCCGGGCAAGTGGAGGGAGAAGCACCCGATAGGGCACCCTGCCGCCATTCGCTAGGTCCCTAGCTCGCTGGCGGCTGCGAATCACTGATTTGGCGGGAGCGCTGAGCCTATTCGATCAACGCATAGGCCTCGATCTCAACGAGCTGCCACTCGCGCAACATCGAGGTGACTTGAACAAGCGTTGAAGCCGGTCGAATCGCGTCGAAGATCTCAAGGTGAGCTCTTGCGACTTCGTCGGCGTCAGCAATATTGCGGACGTAGACAACAGTTCGGACAACATCACTAAGTTCCGCGCCTGCTGCCCCAAGTGCAAGCGAAATTATCTTGAACGCGCCTATCGCTTGGTCATAAGCGCAACGCGCTTCGAAGCCGGCCGGCGCACATGTGCCGGAGACGTGTATTTGGCCACGCTTCGCAACCGCTCGCGAATACCCAAAGATATTTTCATAAGCTCCGCCAGAGGATATGTTTTGCCTATTTCGTCGCGCTCTCGTATCAACTGTCATCTATACTCCTTCCGTGCAATGTCGTGGTGGCGGTAGTTAGTCGAGTCTGGCGGGCCCTCCCGTTCACAAGACCAGCAGTTTCAAACGCTGCAATCGGTGCTCTGTCTTACAGCCCTGTGGCATCGCGGACACGGTACCATGCTTCGAAACAAGGTACCGCCGGTCTTGCGAATGCGTGCAAAGCATGACTTGGAAACGTCAGCGCATCGAATGCCGACCGGCCTTCCGCCTTCCCGAGCATTTGAAGCGCAATCTTTCGTCCGAAATGGGTAGATCGCGAAACGCCCGTTCCGCAATATCCCATCGCGTAATGGATGCCATCGGGCGTGCGACCCAAGTGCGGGAGCTCATCGAACGTATACCCGATCAAGCCGCTCCAGGCGAACGACACCCTCACATCGCTCAACATCGGAAACGTGCGGAGGACATCGCGAGCCAGATGCGAATACCCGGCAAGAGCGGAATCTCTGGCGAAATGGTTTCCGCGTCCGCCCCAGATTAGCCGGTTCTCCCCCGGTGCTGGACGGAAATAGAAGAAGACGCGATGGGTGTTGCCGTAGACGCGCCTCTTTGGCATCAGCTGATCGAAGAGGTTCGCGGGTATTGTCTCGGTGGTCAGTTGCGCCGAGCGGATCGGGACAATCCGCTTACCAAAGAACGAGCCCACATTCTTGGTGTACCCATTTGTTGCAATGAGAACTTCTCTGGCCTGAGTCTCAAAGCCATCGAAGTGTAACGTATGTACGGTTCGCTGACTTGTGATCTCGCGTACGGCGGCTTGACCGTGAACCACAGCACCAGCCTGGATGACCCGGTCCAAAAGTCCCGCATGATACCTGCCTGGATGCAGGCTCGCATCGTCCGGTAGCAGCGATCCGCCATGGAAAAGATCTGAGCCGATCTCCTTATGCTGCTCAGATCGAGTGATCATACACGAGTCGACGCCGACGTACTGTCTCAAGTCTTCCATGTCGCGAGCCATCCTCTCGTAATGCTCTGGCCGCATCGCGCCTCGGAATCGCCCGCAACGGGCAAATGAGCAGTCGATCTTCTCTCGTTTGACAAGGGCTTCGATGCCGTCGAGCATCTCGATCCCTTCGCGAAGCAACTCGATCGCTTTCCGCTCGCCCTTCATCTGGACGAGGGTCTTCACCCGAAACTTCTGATTGCCGCTGCCGACTTGGCCGCCATTGCGCGTGCTTGCGCCAAAGCCGGGCACTCCAGCGTCAACGACCACGACGTGCCGTCCCGCACGAGCAAGGACCAAGGCGGCAGAAAGTCCGGTGAATCCCGCTCCGATGACAACAACGTCGGCTTTCTTCGGCGGCCTTGGCCAAGGGCCCATCATCGGGGGCGCTGCGTGCCACCAGAAAGGAGTGCCCGGCGTGGACCAGGACTTGGCGCAGCCTTCCGCAAGCTCCCACAGGCGAATGCCTATCTGCTCTTTTTCGGCGTCAGCCATTTCGATGGAGATCGACACGTCGTGTCCTAAGCGTGAGAGCAACTTGCATATAATAAAAATAACTTGCACAAAATGCAATATCAGAATACAACTTCTTCGTCGGGCATGGGCAATGCGCCAGACTTGGTGCAACATGGCGACGAGCCATTCAAAGGAGAAGTCAGAATGCATCTCCCGAACGCGTGGACTGGTGCATTGTCACCCGGATGTTTGGCGATGCCCAGGCAGTTGGACCTTGCCGGCGCGCACGCGTTTCTCAAGCAAGCGGGTGTCCGTTACGTTCTTGCGCAATTCGTCGATCTGCACGGAGTCGCCAAGAGCAAAGCCGTGCCGGTGCAGCATCTCGATGATGTTTTGACGGACGGAGCCGGATTTGCGGGCGGTGGCGCGTGGGGCCTTGGACTTCTTCCCCATGAAGCCGAATACATGGTGATCTGCGAGCTCGATACATTGACGGTGACGCCATGGGCGCCGGGATATGCGCGCATGATGGGCGTCGGCACCGTGAAGGGTGAGCCGCATCCGATCGACACGCGTAATGTTCTCAAGCAGCAAGTCGCCCGACTTGCTGAGCGCGGGTGGACGCTCAATACGGGACTGGAGCCCGAGTTCATTCTGCTGCGGCGGGAGCCGGATGGCAAGCTGTCGCCATTCGACGGGACTGACACGCTCGCCAAGCCCGCCTATGATTATCGCGGCCTCATGCGTGGCCGCAGCTTCCTGGAGCGCGTGACGGAATGCTTACAGGCCGTTGGAATCGACGTCTACCAGATCGATCATGAAGACGCCAACGGGCAGTATGAAATCAACTTCAAATACGCCGACGCCCTAAAGACGGCGGACCAGATCGTCTTCTTCAAGATGGCGGCCTCGGAAATCGCCCACGACCTGGGTGCGATCTGCTCCTTCATGCCCAAACCGCGCGCCAACTCTACGGGTAATGGCATGCATATCCACTGCTCGATCGCCGATGGAGACGGTCGGAATCTCTTTCACGATCAAGCAGACCCGAACGGAATGGGCTTAAGCAGGCTCGCCTACCATTTCCTGGGTGGTGTACTCGCGCATGCAAAGGCATTGACGGCGCTTCTGGCGCCGACCGTGAACTCCTACAAGCGTCTCGTTGTTGGTAGGACTTTGTCCGGTGCGACATGGGCTCCCGCCTTCATTGCCTACGGAGACAACAACCGCACCGCCATGGCACGAGTTCCCTATGGCAGACTTGAGATACGCACCGGCGACAGCAGTATGAATCCCTACCTTGCGACCGCAGCGCTCATAGCCGCGGGCCTCGATGGTGTCGAGCGCAAGCTCGAGCCAGGTGAGCCCAAAAACGTCAACTTCTATGGCCTGTCCCTCGAGGCCATCAAGGAAATGGGCGTGGAGCTGCTTCCTCAGACGCTCACCGAAGCGCTCGATGCGCTCGAAGCCGATCGGCTATTTGCCGGCACGCTCGGGGAGCCGGTGATCAAGGAGTTCGTCTCGCTAAAGAGATCGGAGTGGCTGGAGTACCACCGCCACATCTCCGATTGGGAAATCGACAGGTACCTCAACTTCTTCTGATCCTATCGTGTGCCGGAGATCAAAATGTGTGGAATTGCAGGCCTGTTCATCAAGGGCTCACGACTTCAGCCGCAGCTCGGGGAGTTGCTTGCCTCAATGACATCGACCCTCTGTAGCCGGGGCCCGGACTCTGCCGGTTTTGCGCTCTACACGGCAGAAGTGGCAGGCAAGACGAAGCTGACGCTCACTTCTGTGGCGGGAAGGTCGGACTTTGAAGCGTTGGGCGTGATGCTCTCACGGTCGACAGGTGTTCCGGCTTCGTTAGTAAGCCGCTACACCCATGCGGTTTTGACCGTGCCAACCAACCTGGTGCGACTGTGCCGCGATTGGCTCTCGGAGAACACTCAGGATGTTCGGATCTTGAGCGAGGGGGCCAACCTCGAGATCTACAAGGAAGTCGGCTACCCCGACGATGTCTCGCGGTCGTTCGATATTGCATCTTTTGCTGGCACGCACGGCATCGCCCATACGCGGATGGCGACTGAATCCGCTGTATCCACGACAGGCGCTCACCCATTTTCGACGGGGCGGGACCAGTGCCTCGTCCATAACGGGTCGCTCTCCAATCACGCATCACTTCGGCGTGAGCTTCAGCGCGATGGGATCGTGCCTCAGACGGAGAACGATACCGAGGTTGCGGCGGGTTACTTAACCCGTGAGTTGAAGCGGGGCAGAACGCTAGGAGAAGCTCTCAAATCAAGTCTGGACGATCTCGATGGCTTCTTCACCTTTGTGGTCGGGACCAAGAACGGTTTCGGCGTGCTCCGGGACCCGATCGCTTGCAAGCCCGCGGTGATGGCTGAGACGGATGATTACGTCGCGTTTGCATCCGAATATCGGAGCCTCACCGCGCTTCCGGCGATCAAAAACGCGCGGGTGTTCGAGCCCAAACCGGCCACACCTTATTTCTGGGAGCACTAGGTAAATGAAGCAAATCATCGGCGATTGGCCGCATAGCGATCTTGGCCAGCAGCGATCGCTGGGTCGTACGCGGGAGATCGATCTTTTGACAACGCCGCTACGCGATCTCAACGCAATGTTGCAGGCACTCAGCAGCGAAGTGAACACAGACGAGGCGTCTTGGCGGGTCCTAAACCCCGATGGCGCACACGCAATTGCTGTCGGCATCGACGCGCCAGTCGATGTCGAAATCGCCGGCCATGTCGGCTACTATTGTGGTGGCATGACCAAGTGGGCCAGCATCGTCATTGATGGAAATGCCGGCCAGGGCGTCGGTGAAAACATGATGTCCGGTCTGATACATGTGAAGGGTGATGCCAGCCAGTGTGCTGGCGCTACTGCACATGGTGGTCTCCTTTTGATCGATGGCAATGCAAGCGCTCGCTGCGGTATCTCCATGAAGGGGGTGGATATCGTCGTAAAGGGTGACATCGGGCACCTGTCGGGCTTCATGGGGCAGACCGGCCGCCTCGTCGCATTCGGCGATGCCGGCGAAGCCTTGGGCGATTCGATTTATGAAGCTCGGATCTATGTGCGCGGAAAAGTCGAGAGTCGCGGGGCCGATTGCATCGAAAAGGAGCTGGGGGACGAGCATCGCGCCGAGCTGTTCGCGCTCCTCAAGCAGGCCGGTGAGGCTCACAAGATCGACGTGTCGGAATTCCGGCGCTATGGGTCCGCTCGCAAGCTCTATAATTTCAACATCGACAATGCCGGGGCCTATTGATGAGTGCGATCGAGAAGATGTGGGGCTACATTCCACCGCGCCCGTCCGCCACTTTTGACGATCACGCGATCGCCGAAATCCGGCGCGCGGCCGCGACCGGCATCTACGATATTCGCGGCGGTGGCACCAAGCGCAACGTCCCGCATTTTGACGATCTTCTGTTCCTCGGCGCGTCGATGTCGCGCTATCCGCTGGAGGGCTATCGGGAACGCTGCGACACCAGCGTGGTCCTCGGGACCCGCTTTGCCAAGAAGCCCGTCAAACTCGCCATCCCCGTTACCATCGCAGGGATGAGCTTTGGCGCTCTGTCGGCCCAAGCCAAGGAGGCGCTCGGTCGGGGAGCAGGTCTGGCCGGGACATCGACCACCACCGGAGACGGAGGCATGACGCCGGAGGAGCGGGGTCAGTCCAAGACACTAGTCTACCAGTATCTGCCCTCCCGCTATGGAATGAACCCGGACGATCTGCGCAAAGCCGACGCAATCGAGATCGTCGTAGGGCAGGGGGCCAAGCCTGGAGGCGGCGGCATGCTGCTTGGACAGAAAATCTCTGATCGCGTCGCAAGAATGCGGTCTCTGCCTAAGGGGATAGACCAACGGTCTGCTTGCCGGCACCCGGATTGGACGGGGGCTGATGACCTGGAAATCAAGATCTTGGAGCTACGTGAGCTGACTGGGTGGGAAAAGCCGATCTACCTGAAAATCGGTGCAAGCCGCCCCTCTTATGACGTGGCTCTCGCTGTGAAAGCGGGGGCAGACGTCGTGGTGCTCGACGGCATGCAGGGCGGTACGGCAGCAACGCAAGATGTCTTCATCGAGAACGTCGGAATTCCGATCCTTTCGGCGATCCGGGGCGCAGTGCAGTCGCTGCAGGATCTCGGCATGCATCGAAAGGTGCAGTTGATCGTCTCAGGCGGAATTCGAAGCGGCGCCGATGTCGCCAAGGCTCTTGCACTGGGCGCGGATGCGGTCGCAATCGGCACCGCCGCGCTAATCGCGCTCGGCGACAACGATCCCCGGTACGACGACGAATACCGGGCGCTCGGGACGAGGGCAGGCTGTTACGATGACTGGCACGAAGGCAAGGATCCGGCGGGCATCACCACTCAAGATCCGACCCTCTCCTCACGGCTCGATCCGGTGCTCGCGGGGCGCAGGCTGGCGAACTACCTCAAGGTGATCACGCTGGAAGCGCAGACCATCGCGCGGGCGTGCGGCAAGAGCCGCCTGCATAATCTGGAGCCGGAGGATCTTGTTGCTTTGACCATCGAGGCTGCTGCAATGACGCGGCTTCCTTTGGCCGGGACAAATTGGATACCCGGCTCCTAATCAGGACTCAGTTTTCAAGCTGAGCTTGCGGTCTCCCAGACGTCGCGACCGTGAGCGTTCTTGGAAGGTGTTTGCGCAAGCAACAGCCCCTCGGACATGGTTCTAGCCGCGAGCTGAGCTCGCGAAACACAATCCATTTTCGCAAGGATGTGCTCGATGTGAGTCGACACCGTGCGCGGGGAGACAAACAACTGCTCTGCAATCTGCGGATTGGACGCGCCGGTCGCAACCAGATGCAAAACCTGGACCTCTCGGAACGAGAGATCGTAAGGCCAAGGAATTTGCTCCTCCGTCACCAGCACCATATTGCGCTGGCACGGTATGATGGAGACGCGGTGGCAACGGCCGGTATCATCGCTCCACAGGAAGCGCCGTGGCGTCCAAGGCCTCAGCCTGTCCAATAGCAATCGACGCAGGGCACCGTCTTCCCCGAGATGGGGACCGGGGCTGCGCGACAGCAGATCAAAAGCTGCACCGCTCGAAGATATGACCAGCGCGAAAGAGTCCGGCGCCACCCCCTCCGCAATGAGACGTGGCGTTCGGAGCCGGTCACATAGCTCGGCCAGAATGGGACGGAATCGCTGAGTGATCTCTCTGCGCTCATCGGTTGCGGCAACCGCGGCGGTCCAGTTCATATGGAAGGCCCCGACATAGCGTCCATCGGACAGCCGCAGGCACATGGTCGAGCCCTCGTGGAAGCCTGAGGGAATGAGAAATTCGCGAGCGGTCAGAGTATCGGGAAACCAAAGATTCCAGTCCTGCTCGCAGTCTCGCCACCTGAGAGAGCGCGGATCGTCTCGGTGTGCGATTGTGAATGCCGGATTGTTTTTCACGAAATCATCGTTGATGTGCTCGAGCAGCTTGTCGGAATAGCCGTCGCTCGCGAGCGTCTGATGCCGATGGGTCTGAGCTAGCGGATCCCAGGCGGTCAAGGTGAAAGCTGAGCACCGTACCAAGTCGCGAATAAGTCGGGTGGCTTCTATCGTCCTGTCCAAGAGTTGCGCACGTGGATCGGCCGATGCCTCGTCCCACGGAACAATCACCGAACCCTCTAAATGTGCACTCACTGCTTCCTCCTGAGATATTTCCGAAAGGAGCCAGTCGGTAGCGTTCGGTTTATTGCGATTTATTGAGCGGCTGTCCTGCCGCCGTTGGTTCTCGGAGGCTCCAAGGCGCTCGCTTGTTGATAAGTCTATGCCCAATTGGGCCTTTTGGCACCGGAAATTCGAACCTATCAGTCAAACAAGAGAGGCATTGGCCTTTCTAACTGGAGCATCAACTCGTCCCATGTACCGTTGAACAGTTGAAACCAATGCGAGGACCCGCGGAGTGCGTCAGCCGAAATTTCTCCGGGACTTCTCCTGCCGCGCGGCTCGGGAGAGATGTCCGACAAATCCGTCAACCGACGTATTGAAGCATCGCCTTCGACGTTGGAAGCTCCCAGCCTATGGCACGCGGTCTTTTGCGCCTCAGAGGCGGCATTCGAATAGCCGATTCGTTCGCATCGTTCGGATAGGAATGGCCCGCAAACAGCAAGATTCGTTTTTTGTTGCATTTGCATGAAGTAAAAATGACTTGCATGAAATGCAAACAAGGAATAGGTTTTGTCATCGGTAGGCGCAACCGGGGCCATCCGACGATCTCGATCGGCGCAGGAGGAGGACGTTAAAATGACTTCAAAGCTGACCAGGCGGACGGTGACGGCGGGAATCGGTGCCGGCTTGGCCATGCCGTGGATTGTGCGGTCACATGCCTTGGGCGGACAGCCCATTGTGATCGGAATTCCCGCTGCCCAAACCTCGGCCGCTGGCGTCGCCGACCACCTGGATTTCATTCAGGGGACGACCCTTGCGGTTGAAGAAATCAATGCAAACGGCGGCGTGCTCGGCCGCGAGCTCAAGATATTCACGGTCGACATTGATGTGCTCTCGCCAGAGAGCAGCAAGCAGGCGGTTGCTGCCTGCGTTGACGCGAAGGTGGACGCCATCTCCTTCGCATTTACGCTGGTGCCGGTGCCGGCGATGGATGCGTCAGTGAAGTACAAGTGTCCGTGGATCCACGGCAGCGCACAACGCGCAGGGAGCGAGGCCGTCAAGAACAATCCGCAAAAGTATAGCCATGTCTTCCAGACGCCCCCCTCGGAAGTCGACTATGGCTGGACCTATCCGATCTGGCTCGAGCATGAAGAAAAGAGGGGCGTCTGGAAGCCGAAGAACCGAAAGGTTCACATCGTCCAGGAGCAGGTCGCTTACTGCCAAACCATTTCCAAAGCGGCGCAGGAGGCCTTCACGAAGCGCGGCAATTTCGAAGTGGCACGGATCACTGACATTCAGTTTCCGGTCCAGGACTGGGCGCCCGTCATCCGCGAAATGAAAGAAGTGGGCGCTGCTGCAATCATGGTCGACCATTGGGTCGCGGCCGAATATGCAGCCTTCTGCAAGCAGTTCGTGGCCGATCCTGTGCCGGATTCTCTGGTCTACCTCCAGTATGGCCCGTCACAACCTGAGTTTCTGCAGCTAGCAGGCAACTCTGCCAACGGCTTCGTCTGGTCGACGACGATGGGCCTCTATGCAGATGAGTCGGGCCGCGAATTTGCGCGCAAGTACAAGAAGCGGTTCCCGGGGATTATGGGATTTGCCTATCCCAGCATCTCGTATGACCAGACCTACTACCTGAAGAAGGCTTGGGAAGCGGTCGGCGATCCCCGCAAGTTCAAGGAGGTCTGCGACTGGATCCGAGCCAATCCTCAGCGCGGGGTGAGCGGGTTCATGAACATGAACAACGCCTATCAGGAGAGCTTCCATTTCCCCAACAATGGCGGTGACACGCTCCAAGTGTCGGAGATCGATAAAGGCGTGTCTCAGTTGTACTTCCAGGTTCAGAACGTGGAGCACAAGCTGATCTTTCCGAACGAAGTTGCTGAATCGAAGCTTCAAAAAGCGCCGTGGTGGTCCTGATGTTGAAGACCGCGCACGAGAACCGATCGTGGGACAATAAGTCGTCTCAGCCGCTGTTCTCGTGCAGCGGTATTCATCTCGACCTCGGCGGACGGGAGATCCTTCGGGACATCAACATTCATGTAGGGCTCGGAGAGGTGCTTGGCGTCATCGGCCCGAACGGCGCCGGTAAGACCAGCCTCTTCGAGGTGTTGTCCGGCCGTCTGACGCCTAAAAGTGGCAAGGTGACCTTCAAGGGCCAGGATGTCACCGCTCTACCACTGCACAAAAGGGCGAGGCGCGGGATTGGACGAACTTATCAGACACCCGTGATTCCGGAGGAGTTGACGGTCGGCGAAACCTTTAAGGCGGCGCGACAGGCATTTCCGCCATATCTGACAAAATTTGACGCGGAATACGGCGCTGAGCTCGTCGGCTTGAAAGTCGATGAGGATGTTCCGACGGCTCAGCTGGAAACCCTGAACCGCCGAAAACTTCTGCTCGCCTGCCTTTTAATGCGCCGGCCCTCGCTCTTGTTGATGGATGAACCGGCAGCCGGTCTGATCAACTCGGAAGTAGAGGAGATCGATTTCCTTCTTCGCCTGCTCTCGAAGGAAATGAACATCTCTATCATCATCGTTGAACACCGAATTGAGCTTTTGGGAACGATTGCCGATCGCGTCATGGTGATGGATGCAGGCGAGGTGATCTCGGAAGGCTCCATGGCGAAGGTGCTCTCCGACCCAAAGGTCCACGCGGCTTATTTCGAAAACGTTGACGAGGCGACTTGACATGAACGTCATGCAGCAAGATCTCGGCCGAGCCGAACACTCGCAGGTTCGACGGCGTGAGGTGCTCAACGTGTCCGGTCTGTCGGCCGGATATGGCCCGATGAGGGTCATTCACGACCTCGACCTGATTGTCAGCTCTGGAGAGCGCATCGGCATTGTGGGTCTCAACGGTCATGGAAAGTCGACCTTGTTCTACGCGATCGCCGGGCTGACGGGCTGGCAACGGGGGTCGATAAAGCTGAACGGCGTCGAGGTCGGCCGCACGCGGAGCCAAGGCCCGGGACGCTACACGCACCAGATCGTGCGTGCAGGACTTGCCCTCATCCCGCAGGGCGACGAGATCTTTCACGGACTGACCGTTGAAGAACATCTTGACTCGGGGGCGTTCACCCCGCGCTCCTGGCGCGAGCGGAAAGAGCGCAAGGAGCGCATGCTTCAAATATTTCCACCTCTGAAGAAGCTGATGAACGTCCCGGTTGGTCGGTTGTCGGGTGGCGAGCGGCGCATGGTATCCATTGGCCGCGGCCTGATGGGAGAAGCCTCGCTCTTCCTTGTCGATGAGCCTTCACTTGGGCTTGCGCCAAAGATCGGAAAGAACGTGATCGACGCGCTGATGGCGCTCGATCTTGGTGGATCAGCGATGGTGATTGCGGAGCAGAACGTGTCCCTGCTGGAGGGGCGCGTTGATCGAATCATCGGAATGCATGTGGGCAAGCTGAAAGGCGAAGCGTCGGTTGGGCTGATGCTGCAAGACCACGGAAGGGCATGAGCCATGGATGTCTGGTTTGTCGTCAGCAACACGATCGTCTTGGCCTGCATTTATGGCACGCTTGCCATTGGTGTATCCATTACGTGGTCAAGCCTGGGGCTGCTAAATCTCGCATACGGACTCATCTTCGCTTTTGCGGGTTATGGAGCCTGGCTATTTGCCCAACACGTCTCGAGCTGGGGCCCCGCCGTTCTCGCAAGCGGTGTTCTGTCAGGGGCTCTGGGTGGTCTCTTTGTCTGCGCCCTGGCCTTCATTCCCATCCACGACAAGCCGAACTTCACGATCAGGGGACTGATTGCGACGCTGGCCATAAACCTGATCGGGACACAATCCCTTCTCTGGTGGTTTGGTCCGCGCTCCAAGAGCTTGCCGGAGATATTCGGGACCTGGAAGGTCTCTCTGTCCGGAATAACGTTAACGGCCGACAAGATCGGTAATGTCGTCACCTCGATCCTCATGCTTCTACTCGTGCTCAGGTGGATGCGATCGAGCCGACGCGGCCTTGAAATCCGGGCCATGATGATGAATCCCCACGCCGCCTCCATCGTCGGCATCGGCGTGCGACGCACATCGTTCTACGTCATGGCTATCACCGGCGGTTTGGCGGGCCTTGCGGCCGTTCTCTTATCCCAGACCTATTATATTTCGCCGTTCGGTGGTCTTACGCCGATGATCAAGGCGGTGAGCATCGCGCTGTGTGGCGGGCTTGGAAGTGTGCAGGGAGCAATGATTGCAGCGGTCGTGCTCGGCCTGAATGAAGCGCTCACGACAGTCTCCATAGGCGGCCGCTACATTCTGATCACGCAATTCCTGATGATTATCATAATCCTGCTGGTGCGCCCGAGGGGAATCGCGGGAATTTTGGACAGGGCAAGGGAGGCTTAAAGCATGACCCAGGGCAGCCAAGCTCAGAGGACGTGGCGAAACCCATTGTTCGTGTGGGACAGCGAGCAGGAAGCAGAACAGCTTCCGACCGCCTCCTTCGTCAGCCATCAGGAGATCTGGGACACGACGCGCACCGCCAGGACAAAGCTGTTTCCGGTGGGACGGCTGCGATACTACCACAAATGGGCCGGCCACAGCAAAAACCTGTGGCAGCGCCACCGCTACTGGCCGACCCGCCGCCGGGTGCTGCGCGTTCGCGGAGAGTATAACGAGAAGAGCCTTCGGCGAGAGAAGACGATCGTCGACAAGCGTCCCATCTGGTGGGTGATGGGACTGATCGCACTTGCGCTAATTCCCCTGGTCACACCGGCCAGTCTCGAAAACACGCTGCTCACGGCGGGCGTCACTTTCGGGATCTACGCTGCCATTAATCTATGCTGGATGCTGGTCATCGGGACCGCGAGCATCTTCTCGCTGGCAACCTATGCCATTGTTGGCACGGCAGCTTTCGTAACAGCATATACGTCAACCACGCTTGGGCTGCCGTGGTGGGCGATGCCGCCACTCGGCGCGATGGTGGGATTGATCTTCGGAGGCATCATTGCGCTGCCCGCGACCAGGCTTGACGGGTTCTACTATGCTCTGCTGACGCTTGGTCTCAATGAGCTCTGCCGCGTCTACTTCGTCACGTCCAAGCAATTCGGGTCAGCGACGGGCGGCCTCTATGGTGCCACCACCTACATACCCCAGGACTGGTCCTCGTCCGGACAGCTGCAGCTGGCCTATTATGCGTGCTTTGCGCTGATGTTGCTTGCGCTGCTCCTTTATCGCTTCATCAACGGACGGCGACTAGGGCGCATCTTGCGAATGGCGCCTGAGAAGCGGGAAGCTTTTGCCGAGGCTACCGGTGTTAACTACCGTCAGGCGCGCGTCCGGGTGTTTCTGGTCTCGTCGGTTGCGCTGGGCTTCATCGGCGGCTTCTATTCCACAACCTACGGCGGTGTGGCGTTCTCAATTTTCAGTTTTGATACAGTTTTGCTTGGACTTGCCATGCTCGTGATCGGCGGCATCGGGCGGTCTGAAGGCGCGGTGGTCGGCACACTGATCGTGGTCTTTTTCGATAAAGTCCTGATCACGCTCGGGCCGATGCGCCTGATCATCATCGGGCTGATTATGCTGTTCGTTGTGCTCTATCTTCGCAACGGTCTGTTCGGCATCAAGCAGCAGTTCCGTACCTGGAGAGACAAGAAGAAGAGTGAACGCCGCTCCACCCGCGCGGAAAAGGGCGGCGAGTTACTGCCTGAGGAAGCGACCGAAGCCGGCAGCGTGGATGACGTCTATCGTCGCCGCTATGACAAGATGCAGCGCGAATTCCTGAAGAAGCTCGTGACGCCTGAAGTCATTGATGAGCATCGACGCGCGCCACAGGGCCAACACAGCGCCGCGCTGGAACGGCTTCTGATTTACTTCCGGAACCAGCCGCAACCGGACAAATACGCGATCACCACGCTCCAATCGATCAAGGGCTACCGCATCGTCGCGCTCTCAGGTCACCGGGGTGTCGCTCCTCGCGTGGTCGAGGACAAGATCTACGGGTCGCCCGTCGAAGCCTATCACGGTGTGTTTCTACGCCGGGTCCAAGATCTTCTCGAATCCTAAGCCGCGAGTCGAGACGCGGAGCATAGATGTGAGTGGAGAGTCACTAGATGGCACAAGTTAAGCTCTTTGGCTATTCGGACAAGATTTCGGTGAAGCCGGGAGACGTCATCCAGTTTTATGTCAATGCCGACGGGACAGACGCTGCCGAAGCGCACTTGGTCCGCCTGATCCATGGCGATCAGCATCCCGCGGGCCCAGGATTCGTCGAAGAGGAGATTGACTGTTCTGTCAATGGAGCCTGGCGCGTCGAAAAGCAGTACACGCAAGTGGGCTCGTTTCTCGAAGTGGCCGACCGCGAGCGCCGGCTGGCTCTAGAGGGGAGCCTCACTGTCTTTGCGTTTATCCATCCCTTGTGGCCGCAGGTTGGCCTGAGACAGTGCCTTGTCGGCCGGTGGGACAACGACAAGAACTGTGGCTTTGGCCTCGGCATCAAGCAGAACGGGCTGTTGGAGTTCTGGGTAGGCCAGGGCGAGGAGGTCGATTACCTCGAAGCCGAGGTGCCGCTCCAAGCCAACATGTGGTACTTCGTCGCTGCGAGCCTCGATGCAAAGACCGGTCGCGCCACGCTTTATCAAGAGGGCGTGGTCAACCGCTATAATAGCGTGCTCGGCAAGGTCGCTCCACTTGACCTCAGCTCGCATGTCTCTGAAGTCTTCCGCTTCCGGCCCAAGCATTTGGCCGATACGCCATTCTTGATGGCGGGATCGCGGGATTGGCACGAGAAGCGGGGGCACTTCGTCTCGCAACTCTATTGCGGCAAAATCGACCGGCCTGGATTGTTTAATCGCGTGCTGGGTCGTGATGAGCTCGACCTCATCCGAAGCGGGTACATTCCGCCATCCGAAGGCATGGTGGCTTATTGGGACACGACCCACGGATATACCGATCGGGGCATTGGCGATCTCGTGACCGACGTCGGTGCGTTCAAGCTGCACGCCAAGGGCTACAATCGGCCAGTTCGTGCACAGACCGGGTGGAACTGGAGCGGACGGAACGACTGCTTCCGACTGGCACCGAATGAATACGGCGGCGTCGAATTCCACTCCGACGCGCTCATTGATTGCAATTGGAAGGCCACGAAGGCACTCAAGCTCCCGGAGGAGCTACGGAGTGGCGCCTACGCCATGCGCTTGCGCGCGGGTCCGGGTACCGGCTTGGGTGAGGAATACATCCCCTTCTTTGTTCGCCCGAAGGTGCCGACTGGCCGGATCGCCTTCCTGGTGCCAACAGCAAGTTATTTGGCCTACGCCAACGAGCATCTGAGCTTCGATGCACCGATCGTGCAGGGCATGACGGGCATGACCCCGATCCTGACCGAGATCGATATCGAAATGTACAAGAACCCGGAGTTCGGGCACGGCTGTTACGATTCATGGGCGGACGGCCAGGGTGTCTGCTACAGCTCTTATCGTCGACCAGTGGTCAACATGCGGCCCAAATACCGCATCTCAAGCATGGATATCACCTGGCAGTACCCTGCCGATCTATCAGTGATCGCCTGGCTTGAACACCACAACTACGATTATGACGTACTCACCGACGAAGATCTCGATCTGGAAGGGGTTGCGGCGCTCAAACCGTATCGCTGCGTCATCAGCGGGACGCATCCTGAATACTATTCCGAGCGGATGATGGATGCGACCGAGGACTACATTGAGGGAGGCGGACGATATATTTATCTTGGGGCGAACGGATACTACTGCAACGTTGCCATCCGCCAAGATGAGCCGTGGGTGCTCGAGTGCCGCAAGTTCGGAGACACCTGGAAGGCTTGGGAGGCGCGTCCTGGCGAGCACTACATGGCGACCACCGGGCAAAAAGGCGGTCCCTGGAAATGCCTCGGCAGGCCGCCACAGAAGATCATGGGCGTTGGCTTTGTATCGGAGGGGTTTGGCAGGAGCGAGCCGTTTTTCCGGATGCCGGACAGTTATGATCCGACACTGTCCTGGATCACTAAGGGGGTCGAGGGTGAGATCATTGGAGATTTCGGCCTTGCTTATAATGGAGCCGCCGGCGTCGAACTGGATCGTTACGACCTGACACTCGGAACGCCACCGAACGCGAAAGTGATCGCTTCATCCGGTGGCCATACCGACAACTACATTACGCATGTGCAGGTTCAATTGCATCAACATCCCGGGATCACCGGCAGCTACGATTACCGCGTGCGTGGGGACATCACCTACTTCGCCACTCCCAACCATGGCGCGGTCTTATCTTGCAGTTCGATTGCTTTTGGCCAGGCGCTGCCGGTAAATGGATTCGAGAACAATGTTTCTCGACTCCTGGCCAATGTCGTCGACGCCTTCGTCAAACCTGGGCCGCTGCCCGATGCAGCGCCGGCTGAAGCCGTGCCAAAGCCCGAGACTGTCGCTTCGTAAGTTGCGCGATACTGAAGGAGACCGATGATGCAGAATACGGCGCAAGTTGAGGACAGGGACGAAATCTTCAGGCGTATGTTCGAGACAAGGCAGCGGGATTTCCTGCGAACGCTCGTCACACCAGAGGTGATCGAGGAGCATCATCTCTCTCCCTTGGGACAGCACACCGAGCCTCTGGATCGGTTGCTCATCTATTTCAACCGCCGACCGCTGGCTGACAGGTACGCTATCGTGACTGTCCGGCCATTCGAGGCGTACCGGGTGGTGGTCCTTTCAGGAGTTCGAGGCGTGCCGCCGAAGGGACTGGATGAGAAAATCTACACGTCTCACACGGAAGCACTGCACGCAGTCTTCCTCCGGAACGTGCACGACTTGCTCGAGTCCTGAAATGGGCTTTCGCGTTCAGTCGATGCTCTGCCGCCGGACGGAAGCCGGAAAAAATTGGAGTTTGTAATGACAAGACCTAAGCTCTTCGGCTATTCGGACAAGCTGTCAGTCAAGCCGGGCGACGTTGTCCAGTTTTACGTCAACGGGGAAGGCACAGACCGAGCCGAAGCAAAGTTGGTGCGGCTGATCCATGGCGATCAACATCCTTCCGGGCCCGGGTTCGTGGAGGAAGAGATCGACTGCAGCACTGGCACGTGGCGGGTCGAAACGCAGCACACTCAGCTCGGCTCATTCCTCGAAGTGGCGGACGATTCGCATCGCTTGGCTGTGGAGGGTAGTCTGACGGCTTTTGCCTTCATTTGCCCGACGCGGCCACAGCTTGGGCGCCGCCAAGCTCTCATTGCGCGTTGGGACAACGAGGAAGGTTGCGGATTTTACCTCGGCATCTCCCCAAATGGCCGGCTTGAGTTCACGTTGGGACAAGGTGCCGAGGTTGATCGCCTCGAGGCCGACGTCCCTCTGCAGGCCAACTCGTGGTACTTCGTTGCAGCGGCTTTCGATGCCAACACGGGTCGGGCGAGCTTATTTCAGGAGGGCGTACTCAACCGGTATAATAGCCTCTTGAGTAGAGTGGCGCTCGTCGAGCACAGCGCCCATTCGTCTGCAATTCTTCTATCGCGACAGAAGAATCTCCCCGTGACTCCATTTCTGATCGGCGGCGCGCGTGATTGCCGGGAGGGCCGCGGCCAGTTCGTCTCGCAACTCTATTGTGGCAAGATCGATCGGCCGGGCCTGTTCGATCGCGCACTATCACGCGAGGACCTTGATCAGCTCAGATTTGGCCAAAAGCCGTCACCGCAAGGGCTGGTGGGTTATTGGGATACGGCGGCAGGTTACACCGAGGCAGGGATCGGTGATGTGGTCACCGACACCGGGCCCTTCCGCTTGCATGCCGTAGGACGAAATCGGCCAGTGCGGGGTCAGACGGGATGGAATTGGAGTGGCCGCAATGATTGCTTCCGCTTGGCGCCACAGGAATATGGCGGCATCGAATTCCACGCTGATGCCCTGACGGACTGCAATTGGAAAGTGACGAAGGCAGTCAGGCTGCCAGAGACTTTGAGAAGCGGTGCCTACGCCATCCGCCTGCGCGCAGGTGAGGAGGCCGAAATCGGTGAAGAATATATCCCGTTCTTCGTCCGTCCCAAGAAGCCGACCAGCCGGATAGCATTCCTGTTTCCGACGGCGAGCTATATTGCTTACGCGAATGAACGACAGAGCTTCGAGTCGCCGATCACTCAGCCGGTCACCGGCATGCCGGCCGTCTTGTCTGAGATCGACATTGAACTCGGCAAGCGCGACGATTTAAGCCTTTCGGCCTGCGATCACTGGGCTGACGGGCAGGGCGTCTGCTACAGCTCCTACCACCGTCCGATCGTCAACATGCGGCCGAAATACCGGTCGTCCAGCACCAATCTTGCCTGGCAGTTCCCGGCTGACCTCTCGGTCATAGCCTGGCTTGAGCACCAAGGCTATGACTACGATGTCCTGACCGACGAGGACCTTGAGCGCGAAGGTGTATCATCGTTGGAGCCGTACACCTGCATCATCAGTGGCACTCATCCGGAGTACTATTCCGAACGGATGCTCGATGCAACTGAAGACTACATCGCT
Organism: Bradyrhizobium sp. Ken01; assembly: GCF_055807355.1. Taxonomy (NCBI): domain Bacteria; kingdom Pseudomonadati; phylum Pseudomonadota; class Alphaproteobacteria; order Hyphomicrobiales; family Nitrobacteraceae; genus Bradyrhizobium; species Bradyrhizobium sp. Ken01. The sequence continues at coordinate 85,251 of NZ_JBVVPC010000018.1, read as the reverse complement.
GCTGGGGGACGATACATCTACCTCGGCGGCAATGGTTTCCATTGGAGCGTGGCGTTCCGCCCGGACGAGCCATGGGTGATGGAGTGCCGCAAATTTGGCCCGGCGTGGAAGACCTGGGATGCGCGTCCCGGCGAATACTACATGGCCACCAATGGTCAGAAGGGCGGCGCTTGGCGTGCTCAGGGGCGACCGGCGCAAAAGGTCGTGGGCGTTGGCTTCATCTCGGAAGGCTACGGAAAGAGCCAATTCTACCGAAAGATGCCCGATAGCTACCACCGCACTGTCTCTTGGCTGACGAAGGGGATCGAAGGGGAGATCATCGGAGATTTCGGTCTGGCCTATGGTGGCGCTGCAGGCGTGGCCCTTGATCGCTGCGATCCAAGCCTTGGGACGCCACCCCACGTAAAGCTCATCGCCTCCTCCGGCGGTCACACGGACAGTTATCTCGTCAACCCGGAGGTCATCCACTATGCATTCGAAGGATTATCGGGGTCTTACGACTACCGGGTTCGCGCCGATATGGCCTTCTTCATGGCCCCAAACCACGGCGCAGTGTTCTCGGCGGGCTCTGTTGCGTTTGGGCAGGCGCTCCCGGTCAACAATTTCGAGAACAACGTGTCCAGGCTTCTTGCTAATGCCGTCGACGCGTTCGTAAAGCCTGGAGCCCTACCTGGATCGTGGTGGATCAGCGAAGAGAAGCAGTGGCGATAAGGACTATTGCTAGATCCAAAAACGCTTTAGACGTCATATCCTGCAAAGGCTGCGGGAGGCGTCGAATTGAGCAAAGCCAAACAAGCGAATCAAAAGCGCCAGCGCAACGGCAAGAAGGAGCGCGCGCCTGAGCAGGTTGCTCCTCCCACCGAAACGGCCGTGGCAAAGCCGCCGATCGACGAGAGAATGGGGGCTGCCATGAAGCGTGCTCGGCTCGACCGCGGCCTTACGCTTAGCGATCTTGCGTCGGCAGCAAGCATCTCGGTCCCGATGCTCAGCCGGTTCGAAAATGGCCAGTCCACTGCCAGCCTCGAGCACCTTGAGCGGATCTGTGCGTCTCTGGGAACGGACCTGTCGACGTTGTTTAGAGAGGTGGAGCAAACGAGGGGCGAGGCCCAGCTGATCAAGGCCGCCGACCAGATGGAGGTTGTTCGCTCAGGCACCAAGCACGGGCATACCTACCGGCTCCTGTCCTATCACAAGGGGCCGCGCAAAATCTTCGAGCCTTTTCTTATCAACATGGACAAGCAGAGCGAGAGCTATCCCCGTTTTCAGCATCCTGGAACAGAATTCATCTACATGCTGAGCGGCCGGATGCAGTACCGGTTTGGCGACAGAACGTTTCTCGTGGAGCCAGGTGACGCGTTCACATTCTCCGGCGGCGTCCTTCATGGTCCGGAAAAGCTGCTTGACGATCGGATCGAGTTCATCACGATCATCATCTATGCGGAATAGGCGTTGATCGTCGGATCGACTTCGATGGATCGAGATACTTCATCGTGGAGTGAAGCCTGCTGAGAACGACCAACAACCTAAGGAAAGTTGATTGCTCCTTGCCATCCATCATAGATGGGTATGGCTTGGTGCGCTGAAGCATGCCTCTCCGAAGTGAGCACCGCGGGGCAACAAAGTTGTTCGCGAATAGCGGTCCCATCGCGGCTCCCGGCAAAATCGGTCGACTGACGTATTGAAACAAGGCCCTGCCGGACCGAAGCTGGGCAATGGCAGCACTTGATTTCGAGCTTTTCAGGAACGGCAGTCGGCGAGGACAGATCTGCAACAGCCCGCATCAATCGCTGTCGAGGTACAGCAAAAGGATACGTGACGAGCAGCTACGAGAAAGAGGAGGAGCAAACAATGCCCCAATACTCGGAGACTCTTCGAAATGGCGGAGGGGCGCGTTGCGCTCTGTGTGGTGGCAAGTTCGGTCTCATCCGCCACTACTCGTGGCGAACTCCTCTTTGTTCGAGAAAGTGCGTCGGTCTCTTCAGGGCGCGCCGCGAAGGCGACAGCAATTGGATCGGCCGGATTCAAATCGTCATCCCGCGGCTCTCAGAAATCGGGCCGCAAGCTTTGTGATGCTTTCGTCGCGGAGCGTGGCAGGTCGTGTTGCACTAAACGCAATTTGCTTGCATTTAACGCAAAGAGCCTCTAGTAAGCAGATCCGGCGCACGTGCCGCGGATCCGCGCGGCCAAAGAGCATTCATGTCAAAAGGGGGGACAATCATGAGCACGTCCGACGAGCTCTGCTATCTGACGGCAACGGACGCGCTCAGGGCGTTTAGACAAAAGAAGCTCTCGCCCGTTGAACTGATGACAGCTGTGATCGCCCGCACAGAGGAAGTAAACCCAAAGCTCAATGCGGTGACGTACAAATTCTACGACAGGGCCTTGGACGCGGCAAAACGGGCCGAAGCGAAGTATTCCAAGTCCGATGACAAAGAGATCGGCCTATTGGAAGGTATTCCGGTCGCGATCAAGGATTTTCATCCCATCGAGGGAGAAATCACGACCTTTGGATCCCGGCTACACAAGGACTTCCGGCCCACAAGTACGGCCCCGACAGTCGAGCGGCTCTTCAGCGCAGGAGCGCTGATGCACATCCGTACCACCACGCCGGAGCACGCGCACTCTTCTGTCACGAAGAGCCCGCTTTGGGGTATCACCCGCAACCCTTGGAATCCGGAATATACGCCAGGCGGATCCTCTGGCGGCGCCGGTGCCGCTGTTGCGACCGGTATGACGACGATTGCGGATGGGACAGATGGAGGAGGATCGATTCGCATCCCTGCTTCGGCGTGCGGCATTGTTGGTTACAAGCCGCCATTTGGCCGCAATCCTCTCGACCGCGAACATCCCTACGAAGGCCTGATCCACTACGGGCCGCTCACGCGCAGCGTCGCGGATGCCGCTCTCATGCAGAACGTCATGTCCGGGCCGCACAACGCGGACGCGTGTTCACTGCGGGAAAAGCTGATCCTTCCGGCGACCTATCCCAGCATCAAGGGATGGAAGATCGCATTTTCGATGGACCTGGGGTATTTCGAGGTCGACCACGAGGTCCAGAAAAACACGCTTGCAGCCGTCGAGGTGTTCAAGGAACTTGGATGTGAGGTGGAGCAGGTCGATACGGGCTGGAATTGGAGCGTTCTTGATGCCTGGATGACGCATTGGGAAGGCTTATTCGCAGGCGTCGCCGAAGCCGACCTGAATCGCTGGTATGAAATGGATCCGTTCTGTGCGGGCATTCTCAAGCGCGGACAGCAGATTAGTGCGGCCAAGTTCTGGAGGGCCAATCTGGTACGCGGCAAAATGTACGAATTTCTGGGACCGACCCTCGATAAGTACAACGTGCTGATCTCTCCAACTCTGGCAGTGCCGGCTCCGCCCGCGACCCAGGACAATGCCGATCCAAACTTCACGATTAACGGTAAGCCAATCTATGCCTATCTGGGTTGGCAGATGACATATCCGTTCAATTTGGTTTCGCAACATCCGGCGATCAGCGTGCCAAGCGGATTTGCCTCGACCGGAGTGCCAACCGGCCTTCAGATTATCGCCAAGACATACGACGATCTCTCGGTTTTCCAAGCGGCGGCAGCTTACGAAGATGCAAATCCCTGGAGAGCAAGGCGGCCGACTATCTAAGGGCCACCAAGGTCCAGATTTCGGTGCGGTTTAATCAATCAGCGGGTCCGAGCTTCGAGCCCTGGTGCGCCATGCGAGAACATCACCTTTGGTCTCAGGATGTGTGCCATTCCGATGGATGCGAAGCATAAGCGGGCCGAGAAAGCACGGATGATTCGAGACGCAAAATGTTTGGCTCGACGCCGAAACGATCGCGAACGGCCGTCGTGCGCGCATGATCCCAAACATATGAACGGCTTGCAAGAATGACAGTTGTCGCCGTCGACGCGCGGGCTTTTACAATGATCTATTGAGTCGTCTCCTCACCCGTTCGCGCTACTTCGTCGAGCGCATCGATCACAAGCACGCTCTTCGGAGCGGGACCTTCGTGAACAAACTGACTCGCTGGCTGACGTGGAACCTCATAGCTCTCGCTTAGAAAGTCCAGCAACTCCGACTTTCCAGCGCCAGGCTCGGCAAGAACGACAAAGAATGTAAAATTGCAGCATGGAGACGCTTTATAAGAAAAAGAAAAGTAGCCAGCTAGCGCGCAACGCGCGATTCGCTCAACAGCCTGATCAAGGAGTTCTCGGCCTTCGAAGCCTGAATTCATGAAAGAGCACGAGCAGAAGAGGATCAGGAGAAAGAACTGTAGACGGCCGCCGCCGGGTGACCCTCTCCTTGCATCGCAGCGTAGCTCAATGGATAGAGAACTGCTTTCGATCTGGGGTGATCTTAGCAACACTACCTAGAGGCCGGAGCGTGCGAGTTCAAGTCCCTTGCGCACTCCATGGGACGATGATGGCGTCAGCAATGCTTCGAGTAATCCCAAGAGACGTTGTCCCTCGTCGCCTGCGCCGCGCGATCTTGTCAGCGACCATGCCCTCCGCCCGCACCAGCCGCTCATGCAGGATCTCAAACATATCGAGGATGTCATCATTGGGTTCATTCTTGCCCTGCTCGCTGGCTTCGGCGAGAGCTCATCGAGGGACGCCTCCGTCATTGGCCTATTGAGTGGGATGGTGCGAACAACCAACGACTTCGCTTTGTTTGCTTCTCGTCTGCCTCGCCGCTGCCCGCACTCCCAATTGCAGTGACCGCAGCGCCGGCATGCCCTTGAAGATTTTTGCGAGCAAACGAGCGGTGGCCGAGGATCGTTCCGGATGGCCGTAGCAGAACGAAAGGAATTTGGCCTTGCCTACCTAAGAAGTGAATGTCACACTCTACCTGTAGTTTAGGTATTTGACCTTGCATTGAGAACGTTTGCCGTGGTTGGCGTCCGGCTGGGGCGGATTCGCCGTCCCTTCGATCTGACCTGAGTGTTAGGAGCATCCCTTGGCTTACGAATTGCCCACCAATTTGTATTCTTCCGAAGATCTGCTGCGCGGCTACGATCCAAATTCGAAGATGGGACTGGCGGAGGCGTGGGATTTTCGTGTCTTCCGACAATATGTCGCTGACGGCGCTGACAACCCGGCGACTTTGGATGTGCGGAGGAAGCAGGCCGACCACGATGCCAACATATCTGACGCGCTCAGACGCTTCCTGACGCAGGAGACGCCAAAGCTCGTCGGCATTATGGTTGGGCACGAGCTGTCGAGGGCGGAACCGGCCTATGCGACGCTAGCAAGGCTGGCGCGTCAACTGACCGAACAGGGCCTTATGATCGTTACGGGCGGCGGCCCTGGTGCGATGGAGGCTGCTCACGTCGGCGCGACCTTCGCAGGCGCTGACGATGCGGACTTCACAGCGGCGCTGTTCACCCTCGGGAAGGAGCCCTTGCTTCCTGTGCTGGATCAGCTCGTGACCAGCGACGGGGGGATCGCGCCGGGCCACGAGAAGCAATTCGACGACGCGAGGCGCTGGATCAACGCAGCCCTGGACGCAAGGAAGCGTGCACCGGCCAAGCCGAGCCTCAGCCTCGGCGTGCCCACCTGGCTCTACGGTCAGGAGCCGACCACGCCCTTTGCGACACACTACGCTAAGTTCTTCCTCAATAGCATCCGCGAGGAGACGCTGATCACCAACTCGCGCGCCGGCATCGTCTACGCGCGGGGCAGCGGCGGCACGATCCGCGAAATCTTCGAAGACGCCGAGCGAAACTGCTACGTCCCTGACGCAAAATCGTTCACGCCAATGATTTTCTTCGACGAGGATCGCTACTGGCAACGCGATGCCGAATACGATGCAAATGGTGATCCCATTCCCTCCAAGAAGGGCGTCAAGGTCGAAGATACCGTCCGCAACCTGTTCACCCTGGCGAGAGCTCGCAAGAAGGACGGCGTGGCCTGTCTGCTCAAGGTGAGATTCACGGTAGATGCGAAGGAGATCGGCGATGTGATGCGGCTCCACTCGGGCATAGCGCTGCAGAACTTGATGTTTGCGCTGGCCGACGAGCCTATGAAGGTGTCGACCAGCTTCCTGAGCAGAGCCTGACAGACAAACGGTCAAATGGCCATCGAGGAGAGGACACATCGCCATGCCGGTTGTGGTTTCGAACGCGGTCAATGGAATTCAGCTACGAGCAACTGCCTATCATGATTGCGACGACGTCCAGCTCTTTTGGCGCGTCTCCAGCGGTGGTGCTTCGGACGTAGCGATCCGGGGATGCCTGGGCTTCATGATTGAACGTCAGCGCCAGGTGGGCGGGAATTGGTCGCCCACGGAGATCCTGCGCAATCGCGTGGGCTTTACGGACCAGCCGACAACGGATGGCGCTGATGACGCAAATAGCTCAAGGCCGTCGAGTGTATGGCCTTTCCAAAGATACGAATGGACGGATCACGGCGCCAACAACGGCCAGACTGTCCGCTATCGCATCAACGTGGTGGGATCGTCCGCGGAAGGCATTGTCGGAGAAAGCACGCTGGTGTCCTTGGCGGATTCCGGCTGGACCGAAGCCATCGAGGTGAATGGCCAGGCCGGCAACGGCATAGAGGCGTATTTCAATCGCGGCTTCGTCATGTCTCAATTCGTCGCGCGCATCGCGCGTGAGAAGAACTGGAAGCCGCGCGACATCAAGGATCACATAGCCGACCTCGAAGAGCCTTTGAGGCGATTTCTCTCGGGTGAACTTCGGTTGGCGCTCCTGCGCTTGCTCGATGAAGTCATCGGGGATCCCAGGCTGGAGCTTTATCTGGCGATTTACGAGCTCTCAGATGAGGAACTGATCGCGCGGCTGAAGCTTTTGAAGCGTCGCGCGCACCTAGTCCTCTCGAATGGCTCCGACAAGGGGGGCGACGGCAACGCGGATGCCCGCGAGGAGCTGAAAGCGGCCGGCGTTGACGTCCACGACAGGATTCTCGGCTCGAAGGGCCTGGGTCACAACAAGTTCGCCGTCGTTGTGTCCACCAATGGCGACGTCGCAACGAAGGTTTGGACCGGAAGCACAAATTGGGCGCCGACCGGCCTCTGCACGCAGGCCAATAATGGGATCCTGTTTGTCGACCCAAAGATCGCCGGATTGTATTTCGAGCAGTGGGGCCGTCTTAAAGATGCTGGCAGCGACTTCACGCGGGATCTTCTGGGCGACAACGCCAAATCGCCGCGTCCGGCGAACGGGACAGACGTCTGGTTCACCCGGGTCCGAAGCAAGTCGAAGAAGAACGTCGGGAAGGGGATCGACATCGAAGCGCTCATTGAGCTCGTGACGGGCGCCAAGGACATAATCCTCTATGTGATGTTCCAGCCCGGTCCCGATCCACTCGCTGATATTGTCGCAAGGGCCTCAGAGATCTACGTCAGGGGTGTCGTCAGCACCGTCACGTCGGATGACCGCGAAAAATTCACGCTGAGAGGTGTCGATACCGAGCCCCATGAGTTTGAGACGGCTCTGGTGCAGCCCGAGGGCGTCGTGAAGTCCTTTTCGGACTGGATTGGGGAGGTGACGCGCAACCAGTTTCTGTTTCCCAACCAGAACCCGGGCGTCGGCCATGCGATTACGCACTCCAAAATGATCGTGATCGACCCTTTTTCAGACGACTGCAAGGTGGTCACCGGATCCCACAACTTTTCCGCCTCCGCCAGCGAGCAGAACGACGACAATTTTGTCGTGGTGCACGGCAATCGATCTCTGGCGGAGGCGTACAGTGTCGCCTGTCTTGCCACTTACGAGCACTATTCCTGGCGTGCCTACGTCAAGCGGCAGTTCGATCAGGGCAAGGTACCGTGGTCGCACTTATCGGACGATCCCGCGTGGCAGGGCCGCTATCTATCCGCTTCGCGCAAGAAGCACTTGGCAATATGGTGTCCACAGTAGCGTTCGATAAGGCACTGCCACGCTGAGTGGTACGATATCCTTCACTAGCGAATGGTTTCACGAATGGAATTGGATGCAAAACCGCCCGTCGAAGGCAGGAATTTCCGGTTCACGATCCTGGGTGGCGTCGGCGTAACCCGCATTACCGTCCGGCTGAGCGGGAAGGTGGTGCACGACAGCGATTGTCCCGACCCACCGTGTCACGAAGAAATGCGGATGCCGCAGGGCGTGGGCGGCGCGGAATTGGTCGTGATCGCCAAGGATTCGACCGGAAAGGTCCTGGAACGAAAATTCATTGTCGGCAAAACGGAAGGTCAGGCGGGCGGAGCCATGTCAGCCTGAGATCCTCTCCATGAGCGCGCTTCAAAAGTTTTTTCAAGAGCTGTCCAAGCTGCAGCCGACCACGTTGGCGGCTGTAACAGCCGTCGTAAGTGCGACCGCCGCCGTGATCGTTGGCGTCATTACCGGGGTGATCACCAAATTTGTCGTAGGTGCGCGCGACAGACAAGATAGAGAGGTCGAATGGCGTAAGCATGCGATCGAGCTCACCAAGCTCGACCTTGACCGCAAGCTCAAAACTCGAGCGCCGACAGACACACGGCCACTGAGGCCGAGCATCCTGGATTTCTTGGCCAACTATCGTGATCTGCAGGACCTCGATAAGGCCTCGCCGCGTGATCTTTATGCGACTATCCTGGCGATGCGGATCAAGAAGCAGAACACGACGACGCCCGAGCCGTCTCCCAAAGAGCCGCCCGCGGCTGCCGAGTACGAAGATTGACGGATCGTTCCCGCGGAAGTGTTTTTCGGACTAGGGCCAAACGTGGTTCACGATCTCGGCGAGACGGGCTCCCGCCTTGGCAAGTTGCTGTCGCTTGATAGCATCCGCCGACTGTAGGTACGCCGCTCGATCCGAGAAGGAGATCGTCCACTTCCTGGGACCTATCTTCGTGTAGGTCACATTCGCCATCGCCTGTTTCGCCACCGCGATCGTGTCCGTGGCCCAAATTGCTGACCAGTTCTCGATGCGGTCCGTATCGGCCGGAACGGCCTTTGCGACGTTCACCAAAGCCAGCGGGGCGGTGTTTCCCAGATCGGATGGGGTGTCGTCCCAGGAATGATGGAACGCGTCGTTTCCGGCGGTGATGCCTTTATCGTGGATCCAGTTGCCGCCCGCGGTTTCGGTCGACGGGTCGATCGTGTGCGTGACGTCCGGATCGACCAGGCTTCCGCTGGGATCGAGGTACGGCGCAGCGACATGAAGCGGCTGTGCCATGTCGCCCACGAGATGAGCGAGTATGAACAGAGCCTCTTTCTTGTCTTTGATGTCGAAGGGTGGCGGAGCCGGCCGGCCAAGCAGCACGGCGATCGCGGCGTTGGTAGCCGCGACCAGATCATGATCATTGGTACCCGCATAGTTTCGATCGAACTTGTCGCGCTGAACGGCCACGTCGTCGAAGTGGTACGTATTGTGACAGCCAAGATTGGCGGTCGCGCTCGCTCCTTCCGGATAGACGCAATCGATCCAGTTTCGGCCGGCGTAATCGACCATAGCGTTGCGGTCGTTCGCGAAGGGGGTGCATGGAGGTTCGTACTGAGGATCCACAACGTAGGCGAAGCTGCCATCGTTTTGCCTGTGCACGCTCTTCACGCAATCGAGCCATGGCCCGGCTTGCCGCAGGTCGACGCCCAGCAAGGTCTTCACCTGCTGCTTGGCGTTCGGGGTCAGTAGTTGGTCAGCAATGGACCCGACCAAGCGGTGTCCGTCGGGTCCCCAAGCGGACGCGGGCTTTGCCAAGAAGAGGCTCAAGAGCACAACGACGCTGGCGGCAATCTTAGCCATGACGAATCCTCGCGTGGGTAAAAGTTCAACACTTCATTCCATTCATGAGCCCACGGTCGCGGCGATCGCGATCGTGTTGGCGAGCGCCTCTGCCATCCGGCGGGCGCTCCAGTCACTGTGGTGGAGGCGGTCGGGATCGGTGGGATCGACCATCCGGTCAAAGGAGATCCGTTCTGCCTCATGCCACTGCTTCATCAATGCGAAGCGGTGGAACACGTTGACCGGGAAGCCGGCCCGGCTGGCTGCCGTCTCAATCAATGCCACCATTCGGTGTGCACGCTCCTCCATTGTCGGAGTGAGCACGGCCGGCACGTACTGAAGATCCATGAGCACGACGTCCATCAATTCATTTGCGAACATCGCGAGACCGCGTTGGATCGCGCCGGCGGTGGCGTCGAGATCCTGGTTCTTCCAAACCGCGTTGGTACCAACCTGCCAGACCACGACCGATGGTTGCTCGCCGAGTACGTCGCCCTGAATCCTTCGTAGCTCGTCCGGAGCTTCTTCACCGCCGACGCCGCGGTTGAGAACATCGAAATTCCTGCCCGGAAAGCCTGCCCGCAGTGCACGCTCAAGACGCTGCGGATAGGGCACGATGTCGCCTTCACCCGCCGTGGTCGACGAGCCGATCGCCACGATCTTGATTGCTCCGACGCCGGCCAAGCGTCCTGACAGCCACCGCATGTGGTGCTGAAAGCGCTTCGGTTGGGCCGGAATGGCGGTCTGATCGACTGCGGGCATGAGGTTCAGCTACGCGCTCGAGAGGTTCGATGGAATTTGGCGTCGAAATGTGACGGGGCGATTACGCTAGAGGCGACCGACATGGTTGGCTTTCTCCCATTTGAGCTCGATGTCGTCGGCGATACATTTCGGCGGCTGCGGGGCGCTTCGATCGAAGTAATGCCTGAAGTCCACGTGGACTCGCATGTTGTCGGGAATGTACGCCGCCATGCGGTCGAACAGCAGCACCGGACCGGCCTCGAACCGCCGATAGACCGATTTGTGCATTGGCGAGCTTGACGCACCGGTGTTTGGATCCACGGGAAGCTGACGCACCCCAGCCTTCAAGAATCCACCGGCCTGCTCGTTGTGTTGTTGGCCGGCAGGGTTCGGGGAAAGACGGAGGACGCCGCCGTCATGGTTGAGCCCGTCTGGAATCAGCGACGCGCCCGCGAGCATCCAGCTCAGAGCCACGTCGGAGAGCCTGGCTTCGTTCTCTAGATAGCCCCCGCCGATATCGGCATGTACGCCGGGAAACCACACTTGTTCAAAGAACAGATTGCCTTGGGCATCGCGCCGATCTTGTTTCTCCGCCGTCGGCGACCAGGGCACTCGCTTGAAATCCGCACGATTCTCGTCGATCGAGATCGCATGTTTGGCGTAGCCGACATTTGGGTTCAAAGTGGTGTCGTAGAATTTGTGCTTCGGTGGCGCCAGGTGAAGCGTCAGCAGACGCCAGGCTAAGCTGTAGCCCGGCAACGGCGGGGCTATCTTGAGATAATTCATCAGAAAGCCAATCAGCGCGGCCGCGACGCCGAGGTAGCTCAGGATCCGAGCGGCCCAGCCGGCCCAAGGGAAAAACGGCTCGAGCGCACGGTCTCCCCAATTCAGCCCCACCAGGACAGCGATGCCAAGAGCCACGAGCGCAGGGCCGAGATATTTGTGACCGAGAGCCGCAACCGTATCGAACACACCGATGAAGTAAGGAAACACGTTGGCCTGCTCGGCCTCGCCGACGGTCCGTGAACTCCCATGTTCGCGCCTGAATTTGGCTGCGATGAGATCGCGTGTCTCGAGCAGGAACTGGCGGTAGCCCTTGGTGTCCTTGCGGCGATAAGAGGGGCAGAACTGATACACGTCCTTGACGCCATGTTCGGCCAGCTTTCGCAGGCTTTTCGGATCGCGTCTCAGTGGAGAGCCGTCCGGCATATGTCGCGGGATGCCGCAATAGGTCAAAACGCCGGCGACGGAACGCACCGTGTAGGCACCGCGGCTGAACCCGATCAGATAGATGCGATCGTCGGGCTCATACAGGTTGATGATCGCGGCGTAGCAGTCAACGATGTTGCGGGTGATGCCGAGACCCGTTGCCATGCTGGCGAGGTTGTAGAGCCATCGGATCCAGCCAATCTTGAAATGACCGCCGTCGGATGCCGAGCCGAGACCAGGATCATAGAAGGCGACCTGCTCCGAAGGCTCGACCTTGGTGTCGGGACCGACACGGCAGGCTCGATAGAGCTTGTAGACGTTGGTTCGGGCTTCGTCGAAATTGATGCCGCCGGCCTGTCCGGTGCCGTCGGAGAAAATGAGAATATTTTTCGGCATTGCACACTATCCCCCAAAAAGTGCGCCCAACACCTCGATTATATCACAGATTGTGTAAGTTGAAGTGTGACCTGCCTTACTCTTGAGGACCAGGACGGTTGCCTCGCTACTTGCCGTTGACAAGCTTGACGCCGATCCTGTCAGCGAGAATGACGAGGTCTGCGTACACGGCGTCGATAGTCAGCAGGTCCAGCGGAGCGCCTACGGGCGATAAATTTGCCGCGGCGACGCGATCGCCGAAGATCACGATCGACAAAGCGCGGTCGTCCTGGCGAGACACCCAGCAAAGTCCCTCGGCATGGGGGCAAGCAGCGTGAATAGCTTCGGCCCATTTCCGAGTGTTCGGATACTCGTTCTTCTCGGTATCGATGAGCTGACTGCGTGGAATCCCGAGCCTTTTGAGTGCCGTCACGCTGAGATCGGCCAGTTTCAGGTCTCGTTTCGGCGTCACTTGCGAATAAACGTGGCCGGCCAGCTTTTGCTTGTCGAAGGTCTTTAGTCCAGCGACAAAAGGCACGTCATGAAAGACGGTTTCCATGGCCGCGCAATCGAAGGCCGTGCCGCCATAAAGAGTAGGGATGTTCGCGCCGCTTGAAGCTTTGATCGGACTGAACCGGGCATTGCCATTTGGGCCTGGATTGAATTGGCTGCTGCCATAGGCTTTTGGATGGATCCGATGAATGATCTGGCCTTTCGGCCAGGTCATCATGTTCACCAGATTGGCGAAGCCGGCGGGCGGAGCCGGTACGACCGATTGCGGGGATGGGGTAGGCGGGGCTGGCCGCGGCCTGGCGATCTTCGTCCGGGCAGCCGGGCGGCCAACACCGGACTTCTTCTTAGCCATGGAGCACGCCGGCTGCCTCGTCCTCGGCCGCTGCGACAACGCGATCAGGTTCGCTTATCAGCAAGTCCTGCGGCCGCTTGCCTCCAAGGAAGCTGTTGACCGACGCAAACCAATAGGCAAGTCCCCAATCGTCCTTGTTTCCGCGGAAGACCTCCAGCACTCGTGCAAGGTCTTTGGCGGGTCGATAATCCGTCGATGGACCGAAAGCGTAGCCCGGGAAATAGTCGACCCCGTGATGACGCACGGCGAAGATCTGCCGATCCTTTTTCCATTTGTTCGGTTGAGCGCTCGGATTGCTCGTACTAAACCCCGCCATCTCGGCAACCTCTGCTGCCGTCATCCATTCGCCGGTTTCCAGCACGCCCTTGCGGGCTTGGGCTGTCATCCGAGCCTCAATCAGCTTGTGCTGGGGCATCGGGACGTCGGGCACGATAGCCTCGATGATCGACAGGTATTTCGCCTCGTGGCGGCGCTCAATAATGCCGGGGATCAGCGCGGCGAGGCCGGCAACCGCATCGAGGAGCACGTGAGCAAGCGCTTTATTGCCATGCTGCAATGTCAAAGCAACAACTTGATCCACGGGCAAATGGGCAAGTTTTTTTCGGACTTCGTCGGGGGTCCCGGTAACGGTTCCGACACCTGAGATCTCAAGAGCTTTTTCTTTGGTTGTCATGGCTTGAATTCCGATGATATAGGTTATCTATATAGCTTAATAACCTAAATCATCAAGCCCTCTTGAGCCTATCTGCGGGACGCCAAACCCTTCTTTAGCCGATTGCGCTCATAAGCTCGGCAAGCCTTGGAGGAACAGGCTTCCGGCGGCTCGATTCAGGTCGCACGTGTCACGACCAGCTGCTGGGATTGTCTTGCACACTTTCATCGCGATCTGTCCCTGCCCGGTAACCGGTCAGCCCAATAAGCATTTGAACTCTCAGTCGTTTCAACGGAATTACGTCCGATACCAACAAAAGACGAGCAAGCTGACGCGCACTATTAGCTGGTGAAAATAAAATTGCAGGCTCCCCGGCAGCAGGCGCGCCCGATGCCGTTTCGGTCTCGGCAATCGCGCCGCTGACCGCGCGACGCTGATCCGCGATCTGTTGGAAGTGACGATGGCCTGCCAACGTTTGCCAATATGCCGCGCAACAACCTTCCGTCAGACCAGTCTCGGTGATTGGAGATTGTATGCCGACTGGGGTATCGGGCCGCTCGATCCAGCCGTTGCGGAGAAGAGCTCGGTCTTGGCGTATCTGGAAGGCCTGAAGCCGCGACCCAGCCGGCATTTCGAAGCCGATTTAAGAACTGGCGGTGATGCTGATCGAACACTTGGAATCGTCTCTAGAGAGCGCTGCTTTTCCCAGCTGGCAGTGTTGGCCGCATTATTGAGGAGTGGTTATCGGCAGCCGTGCGGCCGTGCTGGAAACCCGCGCCATGAACGGGTGCGAGTAAGGTCAACGCCTGATCTTTGAGAGATGGGCAGCCGAGCTCTGGCTTCGCCGCTCTTTCGCCTCGGTGCCTAGGCGCGCCACCGTCGTGATGATCGCCGCAAGCAGTACGATCCAAAAACAGACGCCGAAGACGATCAAAAGCAATTTGCGCATGTCGCTTCTCGGGCCGATGAGCGGAGCGGACGCGCCGAGTATGTTGGTGCGCGAGCTCCGCCATGGGTCCCGGACGGGGCAATGTCCGGTGCACACAGCCTAGCGTCCACGTTGGTAGCCGCAATCTAAGTCGCGAGTTAAGCTTGACGTCGTGGTCGCAGGTTAAATCCGGAACTGCTTTCGCAGACCCATTGAGAGAACACTTGGCAATGCTCGTACATCGCGCCATGAAGCGCAGGGGGAGGGCGAACCGTGCAAACAATCGGACGTCGGCTGCTGAGGCACGGCATGGCTCTATTTCTGCTGGGGCTGCTCACCGGCTTGCCGAGCAGCACTTCTCCAACATCAGGATGGCACTTGCGGCCCATCCTGAAGGCCTGATGAATGGCACCTTGCCTGTTGGCGCTGGGAGGTTGTTGGGCGCACGTTCGGCTCTCCGCCGCGCTCGAACGCGCCGCGCAGCGCTCTTGGGTGGGACATATGGCATTTGGGCGACGACGACGGTCGCGGCCGCGACGGGCGCAGCCGCACTTTCACCGATAACGGCCGCGGATCGAGGTGCGCCGGCCTGGCAAGAGATGCTGGTGACGACCGGCTTCGTGTCGGTCGGGATCCTTATGCTGATCAGCACCTGCCTTGTTCTTTGGGGCCTCCGTCGCTGAGGTGGGTAGAACGCGCAACCAAGATCTCGCGAACCATTGCCTCCCACCGCCCGGCGTTTGCCGCGATCGAATCGAGGAGGGCGGCCACATCGGCACGACCGAGGTCGCCACGATCAATGTGTGGTCCACAAATGCCAACTTTGCTCAGACTCGTCTGATGAGCACTGCCAAATCACGTGGCGTGAGAGGAGAGAGAATGCCCCTGCTCCGGCAAGTAAGACGATAGCTGGCGAACAGGAACGACGCTTTCAAGAAAACGCTGTGTACGCCGATCAAAATGCGCATAAAGACGCAGGTGATGGCGTTGCGGGGCTTCCAATTCTGGCGGCGCCTCGGTCGAAACCGATTCATCGTCTCCGCGAGCAGCCATGGAGAGAATGACTTCGGTTCGCAACACATTCGAAATTCCATTTCATTGACGATACGAGCAGTGCGCCGCATGATTTGCTCATCGCATCAACGCGGCGTGTGAAGCGCCGACGGAAAGATTTTCTCTCGACGCAGCTCCGCACGGAACATGCGCAACGCGAACCGTTGCGCAGGCGGTGGAGCCGTGCCAGCGCAGGAGCTACAGCCCGATGACTAACGAGACCAGGCGCGGCGGATCGACCCTCGACCGGCGTCACTTGCTTCGGGCGGGCCTTGCGGCAGCCTTTGCCGCGCCGCTCGGGGCTCTTGGCGCGCAGGCCTTCGCGCCGCGCGCCCCAGCGCCCGGCATCGATCTCTCGGAGTTTCCGCTGTGCCGGACGGCATCCGACGCCCCCGCGCTCACCGGCGCGCCGCGCAAGTTGAAGCTCTCGTGGAATGCCGGCGCGGTCTGCCTCGCGCCGCTGCCCGTCGCTATCGAGCATGGCTTCTTCCAGAAGCAGAATCTCGATGTCGAGCTCGTCAACTATTCCGGCTCGACCGATCAGCTGCTTGAGGCGATCGCGATCGCAAAGAGCGATGCCGGTCTCGGCATGGCGCTGCGCTGGCTGAAGCCGCTGGAGCAGGGCTTCGACGTCAAGATCGCCGCCGGCACCCATGGCGGCTGCATGCGCGTGCTAAGCCACGCCGATTCCAGCGTGAGCAAGCTCGCCGACCTCAAGGGCAAAATCGTCGCCGTCGGCGATCTCGCCGGTCCGGACAAGAACTTCTTCTCGATTCAGCTCGCCAAGCTCGGCATCGATCCGAACAAGGACGTCGACTGGCGCGCTTATCCCGGCAACCTGCTCAACGTCGCCGTGGAAAAGGGCGAGGTGCAGGCCTTCCTGTCATCCGACCCGCTGGCCTATCTCTGGCTGAAAGATACCCAGTACAAGGAGATCGCCTCCAACCTCGACGGTGATTATCGGGACAAGAGCTGTTGCATCGTGGGCTTGCGTGGCAGCCTCGTGCGCGAGGAGCCGCAAGTCGCACGCGCCATCACGCAGGCGCTGCTCGATGCCGCGAAGTTCACCTCGCAGAACCCGGCGGTGGCGGCGAAGTCGTTCCAGCCCTACGCGCCGAAGGCGGCGACGCTCGCCGATATCGAAGGCATGGTGCGCTACCACACCCATCATCATCATCCCACAGGCGAGGTGCTCAAACGCGAGCTCAAGGCCTATGCTGACGATTTGAAGAGCGTGCAGGTCTTCAAGCAGAGCACCGATACCGCCAAATTCGCGGAGCGCATTTATGTCGACGTATTCGCTGTCTGACGGGCTTGCCTCGGGCGCGCCGCGCCTCTCGCGTGCTCCGCTGCTCGCGTGGCTGCAGGAATCCGGTGTCGGCGTTCTCGCCAGCGTCGCCTGGATCGCCTTCGGGCTGTCCTGCCTGTTGTGGGAGGACGTCGGGGACTGGTCACGCACGCATTCGCTCGGTATTGCGGCCTTCATCGTTGCCGCACTCGCTCTGTTCGGAACTGTCAGCGCCGATTACCTGGGATCGGCCGGCCGCGGCTTGCGCCAGCGCGCGCCCTGGCTGGTCGCGCTCGGTGCTTTCCTGACCCTGTGGGAGCTCGCGACCGCCAAATTCGCCTGGCTGCCGCTGCCGTTCTTTCCGCCGCCCCAATCGATCGTCGAGATCTATACCGATGATCTGCCAAAGCTGCTCGACAGTGTCTTTGCCTCGGTCAAGCTCCAGCTCGGCGGTTATCTGATTGGCGCGGTTATCGGCTTCCTCACCGGCGTCTCGATCGGCTGGTCGCGCGCGGTGGGCTATTGGGTGCATCCGGTGCTGCGCTTCATCGGCCCGCTGCCGGCGACCGCCTGGCTGCCGATCGCCTTCTTCACGTTTCCGTCGAGCTGGAGCGCCTCGACCTTCCTGATCGCACTCGCAACCGGATTTCCGGTGACCGTGCTGACGTGGTCCGGCGTGGCAAGCGTCAGCAGCGCCTATTACGACGTCGCGCGCACCTTGGGCGCCAAGCCGTCCTTTCTGGTGCTGAAGGTCGCGATCCCCGCCGCGCTTCCGCACGTCTTTGTCGGCCTGTTCATGGGGCTCGGCTCGTCGTTCGCCGTGCTCGTCGTCGCCGAGATGATCGGCGTCAAGGCCGGGCTCGGCTGGTACCTGCAATGGGCGCAGGGCTGGGCCGCCTACGCCAACATGTATGCGGCGCTGATCGTGATGTCGCTGCTCTGCTCCGGCGCAATCACGCTGCTGTTCGCGATCCGCGATCGCCTGCTGGTCTGGCAGAAGGGGACGGTCAAATGGTAGAAGCAGCTGTCGCAGAAGCGGTGACGCATCCGCTCGCCGGCGCCGCGCTCGATATCGAGCAGGTCAGCCACGCCTTCGACATCGACGGTGCCGAGCTTCCGGTGCTCAGCGATGTCAGCATCGCCGTCGAGCCCGGCGAGTTCGTCGCGCTGCTCGGCCCTTCCGGCTGCGGCAAGTCGACCTTGCTGCGTCTCGTCGCAGGCCTCGACAAGCCGAAAGCAGGAACGTTGCGCGAGGACGAGAGCCGCATCAGGAACCCGCACCCTTCGCGCGTCGTCGTGTTCCAGGATCCGACGCTGTTTCCCTGGCGCTCGGTCTGGGACAATGTCGCCCTCGGGCTGGAAGCGCAGGGCATCCTGAAGCGGCAGCGCCACCGCGTCGATGCCGCGCTCGACCTGGTCGGGCTGTCGGATTTCCGCAATGCCTATCCGCACCAGCTTTCCGGCGGCATGGCGCAGCGCGTCGCGCTGGCGCGTGCGCTGGTCAACGGTCCCAAAATCCTGATCCTGGACGAGCCGCTCGGCAAGCTCGACTCGCTCACCCGCATCACCATGCAGGCCGAGCTGGTCTCGCTGTGGCAGCGCAAGGGTTTCACCACGCTGCTGGTGACGCATGATGCCGAGGAAGCGCTGGTGCTCGCCAACCGCGTCATCGTCTTCAGCGACCGTCCGGCGCGTGTCAAGGCCGACATCCGCGTCGACCGGCCCTATCCGCGCCATCGCGGCGATCCTTATCTCGCCGATCTACGCCGCCAGATCCTCGGCCTGCTGGGGTTGGATGCCACATGGTGACTTCTATAGCCAGAGGACGCACGGCCCACAGCGAGCCCGATTACATCGCACGCGCCGAAGCATTGGCCGAGCGCTTTGCTGCGTGTGCGGTCGAGCACGACCGCACCGCCAGCTTCCCGTTCGAGAATTTCCGCGAGCTGTCCGAAGCAGGCCTGCTGTCGCTGACCGTGCCCGCAGCCCACGGCGGCGCGGGCGCCGGCGCCAGATACAGCGCGCGCGTGATCGGTATCATAGGCAAGGCCGATCCGTCGACCGCGCTGGTGCTGTCGATGCATTACATCAATCATCCGGTGATGGGGCGGAGCCCGGCCTGGCCGTTACGGCTGGCGCGCAAGCTCGCGCGCGAGACGGTCGAGGGTGTTGCGCTCGTCAACGCGCTGCGGGTCGAGCCGGAGCTTGGCTCGCCGGTGCGCGGCGGCTTGCCGGCGACGATCGCCCGGCGCACCGAGACCGGCTGGCGCCTGACCGGCCACAAGATCTATTCGACGGGATCGCCGATCCTGAAATGGTACCTGGTCTGGGCGCGCACCGACGAGGCCGAGCCCCGGGTCGGACAATTCCTGGTGCCGGCGGGCCTGCCGGGCACGCGCATCGTCGAGACCTGGGACCATCACGGCCTGCGCGCCAGCGGCAGCCACGACGTCATCTTCGAGGACGTCGTGATCCCGCTCGATGCCGAGATCGATGTTCGCAAGCCTGCGGACTGGCGCGGGCCCGACGTGACGCAGGCGACCGTCCATACGATCCTGGTCGCCGCGATCTATGACGGTGTCGCCCGCGCCGCGCGCGACTGGCTGATTTCCTTCCTGAAGCAGCGCGTTCCGGCCAGCCTTGGCGCGCCGCTGGCAAGCTTGCCCCGCGCGCAAGAGATCCTCGGCGCCATCGAGGCCCGGCTCGCGGTCAATGCGCGGTTGATCTCATCCTTCGCGGGTGATTTCGACGAGGGTATCGAGCTCTCCGCCTCGGAGTCGAACGTCATCAAGCTGACCGTAACCAACAATGCCGTTGCCGCGGTCGAGGACGCGCTGTCGCTGACCGGCAATCACGGTCTCTCCCGCACCAATCCGCTGGAGCGGCATTATCGCGACGTCCTTTGTGGCCGCGTGCACACGCCGCAGGACGATTCCACGCGCGTCGGCCTCGGCCGTGCCGCATTGGGACTCTAGATTTCCGCCAAACAATCAGGGAGACGATCATGTCGGTCGAGTTCATCGGCTTTATCGCCAACAGCAATGCTTCCGAGACCATCGTGCGCCAGGGGCCGGTGCTCGATCCCGCCTATATCGAGACGGTCGCGAAGGCGCACGAGCTCGCCGGTTTCGACCGCGCGCTGCTGGCGTTCCATTCGACCACGCCGGATGCACTCCAGGTTGCCCAGCACGTGCTGACCATCACCAAGAAGCTCAAGGTGATGATTGCACAGCGGCCGGGCTTCACCGCGCCGACGCTGCTGGCGCGTCAACTTGCGACGCTTGACCAGCTCTATGGCGGCCGCGTCTCGCTGCACGTCATCACCGGGGGCAATGCGATCGAGCTCAGACAGGACGGCAACACGCTCGACGACAAGGACGAGCGTTACGTCCGTACCAGCGAATTCCTCGATGTGGTGCGGCTGGAATGGACCAGCGACAAGCCGTTCAACTACAGCGGCAAGTACTACAACGTGGAGAATGGCTTTTCGCAAGTGAAGCCGCTCCAGACGGGTGGCATCTACACCTTCGTCGGCGGCGGCTCGGATTCCGCGATCGAGGTTGCGGGCAAGCATGCCGACACGTTTGCGCTGTGGGGTGAGTCCTACGCGCAGGTGCGCGACGTCACTGCGCGGGTACGCGCGGCGGCTGCCAAGCATGGCAGGCCGACGCCACGCTTCAGCCTGTCCGTGCGACCGATCCTTGCCGATACCGAGGAGCAGGCGTGGAGAAAGGCAGAGACGATTCTGGAGCGCGCTACCGCGCTTCAGGACCAGACCGGCTATCGCCGGCCCAATCACGCGACCGATGGCGCCAAACGATTGTTGGCGCTCGCCGACCAGGGCAGCCGGATCGACAAGCGGCTCTGGACCGAAATCGCAAAGCTCACCGGCGCCAACAGCAACACCACCGCGTTGGTCGGCACGCCTGAGCAGGTCGCCGAGGTCTTCGCCGACTATTATGATCTCGGCGTCAGCCACTTCCTGATCCGCGGCTTCGATCCGCTTCCCGATGCCATCGAATATGGCCGCGAGTTGATCCCGCTGACGCGCGAGCTCATCGCCAAGCGCCAGGTGACCCATGGCGAGGCGGCGGAATGATCCGTCTCGTGCTGGCCGGCGCGCTGCTGCTCGGTTCGCTTGAACTTACGGCAGCGCAAACCACGCTTCGGGTCGGCGACCAGAAGGGCAATTCGCAGGCCGTCATGGAGGCGGCAGGCGCGCTGAAGGACGTTCCCTACAAGATCGAGTGGAAGGAGTTTCCGGCGGCCGCGCCCCTGCTGGAGGCGTTGAGCGCCGGCGCGATCGAGACTGGGGTCGTTGGCGATGCGCCTTTCACCTTCGCCGCCGCCTCCGGCGCGCCGGTGAAGGCGATCGCCGCGATACGCCAGACCCGCGAAGGCCTTGCGATCCTGGTGCCCGAGAATTCGCCGATCAAGAGCTTCGCCGATCTGCGCGGCAAGAAAATCGCAACCGGCCGCGGCTCGATCGGCCATCAGCTGATCCTGGCCGCACTGGAGAAGAACGGCTGGGGTGCGAGCGACGTGCAGATTGCATTCCTGGCGCCATCGGACGCCAAGATCGCCTACACCCAAGGCTCGGTCGATGCCTGGTCAACGTGGGAGCCCTATGTCAGCCAGGAGGAGGTGCTGTTCAGATCGCGCCGCATCATCACCTCGGAAGGCCTGACGCCGGGCCTGAGTTTTCAGGTGGCGCGGCCCGACGCCATCCGCGACAAGCGCGCGGAGCTGACCGACTTCATCCGCCGCCTCACTGCTGCGCGGGCTTGGTCGCTGAACAATGTGAATAGCTACGCCGAGACCTGGGGCAAGCTGATGAACATCCCGACCGCCGTGCCGCAGAATTGGCTTTCGCGCGCAAAGATCCAGATCGCGCCGATCGACGACAGCGTCGTCGCCGACGAGCAGAACACCATCGATCTCTATTTTCGCTGGGGTCTGATCAAGCAAAAGCTCGATGCTGCCGAGGTCGTGGATCGCTCGTTCGCTGACGCGATTGTGAAAGCGGGGTTGTAACCACCATCTCGTGTCTTGGACGCGGTGCAGCATGCGCCGCGGGCCAGCTCCGATCGATTCACCTTTATGCTTCGATCGAATACTCCGCCAGAATGGATCGTCGGCCATTCTCACCCAGCCAGTTTTGCCGACAGCCTGACTCCTACATGGCCTATCACTCGCCGAGCACGCACTGTGCACATTGCAAGCCATGATAAGCGGGGCTGATGATAGGAAGTTCTTTTCTTCTCCTACTCGAAACGGTTGTTGCGTTCCTTATCCTCGTGCCGCTCGCTCAATCGCTCAGCGTCAATAATTTTCTGGAGTCGCTCGTTTGCGGCTTGGACGACAGAAGCCAGCCCTGGCGTCATCACGCCTGGCAAAGCACTGAGGAGCGTTTGTCGCTTCTCTAACACGGTAGCAAGCGATCCGCTCCACATTGAGGGGTAAAGGCGCTGCACGATTTCGTTCATAACCAGAGTGGGATCGGGTGCTTTCTTTAGTAGCTCACCAATAAGGGGCCGCCACTCGGTCGCGGCGTTTTCATCGTTGCCGCTGAAAAGGATTGCCACGGAAGCCATGAGTGGATAGCGCAACGCAGGTGCGCGATCACACCACTTTAGGATGGCCTCGTCCGTAACACCGTCAAAAATATTCTGATGATAGCGGGAGAGGTTTTGAAAGAACCTCACGCTGCGCTTGATCCTGGCGGGAGGGCCAGAGAAGAGCTCGTCAAGCACTTCCGTCGAATGCACCCGCAACAACCCGTTCACTAGATCATCGTTGTCGTGGGCGCGGACATCGTGCCTTGATGCAGCATCAATCAGCTTACGGCTTAGCCGCCGGGCCGCGGAAGCACCTTCCGGTCCGCTAAGCGTTCCTCGCACCACCATGCCTAACTCGTGATCTTCCCGGTGGGCTCGCCCATTTGTGCGCTGGAATTCGAAATGGTCGAGGATTCGCCGGCCAGCCTCGCGAACCTCGGATGCGGGCGGGCGCTTGGCCTCTGCGTCAGAATGAAGGCGCATGGCAATGATTTCCAGCGCGACGGGGATGCCACCAGGATCCCGAGATATGGCAAGCAACAAATCCCGAAACTCGGGTCCAGGAATTTTTTCGCATGCGCGACCGTAGGCCAAGTTGTTGAATGCTTCGATCGGCGCCAAGCCGAGGTCGAGGGATTTATGCAAACGTCCAAGGGCAGGCCCATCGATCGTTGCTGAGGCCTGCAGCAGAGGAAAAGATTTGCCGAGTGTTGTACTGGATAGCGCTGCGTCAAGGACGACATCCCCGAGTGCCTGGTCGCGCTTCAATAGGCCCTGCAAGACCCCGCCGACCAAGGTCAGGCGCGCGTCCTTCATGGCTCCATACTGCTTGACGATCTCATCCCACACCGCTCGCGGGTCTTCCGCCGCCTCGGCAAGAGCCTCGCCAAACATGCGTGCCTTATCGTTGCCATTCATGAGCTCAGGCAAAAGGGCACGAAACGCGTTCTCATCCACGGCAACATCATGCGCCAGTTCCCTGATGGCCGCAGTCGCGCGCGCCGCTCGTACTTCATAGCTCTCTTGTGGCTTGCGCGGACTGGCGACCGAACCTGGAGCGCCAGACTCTTCGTCCTCCTCCTCATCCGCGAAATCTTCGAGATCGAGTGCCCCTCCGCGTTGCCCGCAAACGAGGCCTCGCACGCGGTTAATAAGGTCCTTCGGGCGAAGATACTCCTCCAGTTCCGTAAGCCGCTTCCGCAGGCCGGGTGGCATGGCACTGCCATCCAGCCGCCGCGCCTCGCGCGCCGCGACCCATCCATCGCGCCAGAACGTTGCGCCGGCAATGTCACGAGCGAGTTGGTCGAGCTGCTCAGCTTGGCCCGAGCGACTCCAAAGATCGCGGAACTCTTGGGAAATTGCCTTCTTCACAGCTGGCGCAATGGGACTATTCGAGAGAGCCACGCCGCGCGCCAACTTCAACGTCGCATCGAACCACGCTCGCACCTCGCCGCCATTAGCGGGATGATAACCGTGATCACGCGAGCGCGCGCCGAAATCAAAGTCATAGCTCGACATGAAGTGATCGGTTTTTAACATCGCTTCGATAGCATTGAGACCAACCGCACGCTCTTTCTCATCGTCAGATGACAATAGCCTTTCCGCGGCGTTTATCCGCATATCGATTGGTGCGTGGGTCCCGGACAGAACGATATAAAATAATGACGCGACGACTCGATTGGCGTCGCTGTCCTTTTCGCTGTCGGGAGTAAGTGCCGCGAAGGCTGTCAAAACAGCAATTGCGAGCTCGTAGAACGCGGGCTCATAGGCCAGCGACCGCAGTAGACGTACAAAGTGCTTGCAGCGATTAAGCGTCTCCAGGTCGTCCAACGCAACCGTGCGCTCGATCGCCGTTAGAACAGCCTCCGGAGCAACAGGAGCGATGTTAGCAAAGATCGCGCGACCGAGCTCGTTAAGATCGCCAACGTCGCGGAGAAGTCCGCCCGGCGCCAACCAGCCCTCCACAATCGCCTTGGCCTGCTTGCTATCATCGAGATACCCAAGACGGCGTGAAAACGAGCGCAACAAGCGTTCGGACGCATTATCCACCAGCAAGGACGCCACGCGGGCGGGTGGGATGTTCTGAAGCGCCATTTTGGCCAGGCGGTTCGCAATGGCGTGCGGCAGAACTGCGCGCCAGTGCGCACGCGCCTGAACGAGATCGCGGCGCTGCAGCTCCGCAACGCCCTGGTAGACCTCGTTCGCTGTTTTGCCGATGAGGTGTCCGAGGATGGGAAGCTCGGCATTTTCGCCGTCAAGAGTGTCACCCTCGAAGGAATAAACGAGCGAGCACGCTTGCGCGATTAATAGCAGCGAGGGGTCGGCATCGTGACGTTGTTGAAAAAGCCGCTTGAACAGCTCTTCATCACTTAACTCAGAGACGCGCTCCGTTTTTTCGATACGTGATGCAAGTGCAAGCGCGACCCGGGCGTTGCCATCGGAAAACACAGCAATCGTGCGCCCATCGACCTGAGAGAGGTCTGGATAACGCCGTATGACCAGCTTTTCAATTAGCTCGATCGACGACGTATCGAGGCGGAATACATCGGTGCCCTCAGGCTGGTCGTCACGAATATCGTATTCGATTGTGATGACGCTTACGGCCGATCCGTGTGCTCGGGCAACATCTGAAAGCGTTCGGTGCAACTCCGGAGGGCAATTGTCGATCACGAGGATCGCGCGGGTCTCATTGGCATTCAGGTCCGATGCCAGGCCGACTGGCGGCGGATTGGGCTGGTCCGCGACATTCGTGTAAATCGCATAGGAAGGATCGAGAGCGGCATCTCCCACCGATGGATCGAACAATGCTTCTGCCAAGCGGGTCTTGCCCACCCCTGATAGGCCGGCCAGCCGAACCACGCGCCCTGGTTTAGACAACACCTCGCGGATCTTGTTGATGCCATCGATCGCCGATATGCCATCGCCTTCGTCTTTGTCCCCGGTTCGAATACGCGCGTGCTCGTCGAAGAGGTAACTGCTCTCAGCACCTTCGGGTGCAAGCGACCATGAGCCGAAGGCCTTCCATCCGGGCACGGCCTTGCCGATTTTTTCTCGCACCCATGGGATAACGCCCGCGTGCTCGCGGACCCACGTTGCCATGCGGTGACGGTCGTAGAAATCAAGGACGAGCTTTCCGTCCGCCGTGGTGCCGGTCAGGGCCTCTGCCATCGCAGCGCGGCGGTCCTTCAATGCCGTGTCAGCCACGGAGCCCTTTGAACTGACAATGATGTACGCGCCGTCCAGATCGCCCAGTTCGATAATCGAGGGGCGCAGGGTCTGCGCCGGCTTAGGCTTCATCTCATCGAGGATATCTCCCCGAGGCATATCTTGGGACTTCACCTGGAAGGCCGTTTGCGGCTTAGGAATGAAGCCGTGGATCGGTGACCCGCCCGGCGCGGCAACGCGGACATCAAGACCGCCGTCCTTCGCAGTTTGATTACCGCCATAAGTCACGGCGGAGACCGAAAGACCTTGTCTGCGCATCTCGGCTTCACTGAGCCGGCCGACCAGTGTGCGAAGGTCTGTGTCGGTTAAATCCGCAATATCGTCGCCTGTGATTTCAAACATGGCTCAAAGCGAGTTTCTGTACGATGTGGGTTTCTTACAGGTAGTGCCTAAATGGGAGCGGCTTCGAGGTTACATCCGGAATCGCCGTGAGAATCTCGCCGATGTCGTCCGCGAAGCGCAGTGTCACGGGCAACCCGTCATTGAAGATGCACGTGTTGAAGTTGACCTTGGTGAGAGCTAGGATGTCAGCAATCACTTGCTCGAGCTTGGTGTCGCCGAACACGATCTTGACCTTGAGGGGCGTCGGCACTTCGCGCCCAGGGTAGGTCAGAAGGTGCGGCACGTAGCCCGCAGACCAGACGAAAGCATTGCGCTGGTCGATCTTCAGGGCGAGGCCACGCATCACGGCTTTGCGGCCCTCGCGGAAGAGTTTGAGGTCATTCGGCCGGAGGATCTGGATTCCGGTGACGGACGTGCCTTCCGGCGCCCCCTTGCGGAAGCCCCTGACCTCGTCGCGGTTGAAGCGGGTCCGGCCGTGGATAAAGACCTCGCGCGGCGGCTGCCGGTTGTGAAGGTTCTTGTAGGCTTCGACGCAACGGCGAACGATGTCCTCGGCTTTATCCTCTGACAGGTGGTATTCGCCGTACTTGTCGGAAGCCCATTGGCCGACGGCGCCCTTGAATACGATGCCTTCGCCGGTGTGAAGGAACATCTGCGCGCCGCAGCAAGCCTCCTTGGCTTCGAGCGGATTGTTGGTGCGCTTGAAGACGAGGCCGATGTAGCACACGCCGTCGCGAATGTCGGCAAGGGTCCACGGCTTCTCGCCCGCCTTGTAATAGATGCCGGTCGTGAGATTCCAGGCGACCGTGGCGTCGTCCTGCATCTTGCGGGAACGCTCGCCCTTGCTGTTGAGGTATTCGTGTGGGGCGATGGTGCTTTGGCGTACAAGCTGGGTGATGGCCTCGCAGCCGAGCAGCTTCGCCTTCAGCTGGTTGTGGAAATGATTTTCGAACAAGTGCTTCTCCGCGGCCACATTGACCTCATCGAAGAAGTCGGGCTCTTCCCAGAGTTCGATGGCTTTTGAGTGCGAGAGCGCCACTTTCGGTGCGATACCTTCAGCCTTGCTGATGGTCGAGCGCGGCCGGCACAGCTTCCACACTTCCTCGGTCACTATCACGAACCAGAGGGCGACCTTGGGATCCTCCTCTTCGACCCAGCGGATGATCGGCTTGGAGAACAGCTCCACGGTGTCATAGACGCGCTGATGCGGATCGTTCAGCTTGACCGTGAAATTCAGTTCGCAGGGATCGACCTCGATCTTGACCCGGGGGGCCTCGTCCCACGCGGTGCGGAATACCGCCTCGAACCCAGGATACGTGATTGAACTGCCGATTTTGGGATCAGCCGGAACAGCGTGCTTGAGTTTTGCCGCCCACGCCTCGAACTGGCGGATGCCGTCCGGCGTGCCGATGACGCCGTAATGGATGCCGTGAAGCTTCTTCGGGGGCCCGAACATCATCAGACCGTCCTTGGGGTCTTCGAGCAACTGTTCGAAGCCGAAGCGGAGCCGCGGCTCCGCGAACGTAAGGAGGCGCCGCACAGGCTGGGACTTATGGGGTTTCGTCATCGTCGTCCTCCGGCGAGGTATCCTCGACCAGTTCGATCTCACGCGTTTCGTCGAGGCCGTCATCGGCATCTTCGAAATACGTCCACGGGCTGGTGAAATTCATCGGCGTCATGGTGATGGTCAATTCCTGGCCGCCGCCGACCGTGCTGGCGAAGCTCTTGCCGCCCTTGGCGAGTTCGGAAGTGAATGCAAAGAGCCGGTCGCGCCATTCCTTGTTCCACCACTGCTTGCAGACGCTGCGGCGGGCCCTGTGCATCCGCTCGGGCTTCGACCACGGCTTGATCCCATCGTCGGTGAAGATGACGTGGTGCCTGAGCACGAGGCGCGGAAACGGCAGGAGCTGTGGTGAAGCCGAGAGCGCGTAGTGCCAAAAGCCGTCGGGAACCTTCTGGCCCTCCCTGGTGCGCTTGCTCTTGTTGCCCACTAACTGCCGGAAGGCGCGACGGCCGCGGAGCGCACGGTAATAGGCGCGGTTCTTTTCAAGTTGGCCGTTCTTGAAGAAACGCGCGGCAAGGCCACTTGCGAGCTCGAACATTCCGAGGCCAAGTGCGGTGAGGGCGCCTTCCCACGCCTGCCGGACGAGGTCGGTGACGATGTTGGTGGCATCGAAAGGGGCAATTTCAAGCGTCTTATCCCCGTCTTCGATGAAGGCTTCAGTCTTGGCCGCCGTGGCCGCCTTGAACGGCGCGTCGGAACCAAAATGCTCCCTGATCTCCCGGTCGGCGGCGAAGGTGATGAGGTGCGTGCCATGAACGCGGTGGGGATATGGGAAACCCGTGGCGCGCTTCTCGAGGGATTCCGCCGATCCCATGAAGGCGTGGAACTTGATCTCCTCGGGCAGATGCAACTTGAACCAGTTAGTGTAGCAGACCTCGTCGCTGATGACGATCCGTCGGCGGCGATCGAGCTGACGGGCATACCATTCCGCTACGCTGACAGGTCCCGCGAGGGGTGATTTCGGGATGTTTTCTCGCTCGAACAGCCTGAGCAGGGTCGCAAGCCCCTTTGACCAGTTCTCGTCGAACCGCACGATGTTCAGATCCGCCAAGGGCTTTTGCATTGCCTCAAACGGGAAGGCGTCGATTTTCAACGGGACGACGAAGTCGCGAAGCCCATATTTCTCCTGTGCCTCGAAGGCGAGACGTAGCTCCCGCAATGTGCCAGCCTTGCGATTGGATTCGAGCTCGGAGACGAAAAGGAAGCGGATCGCGTGCGCGTCGATGGCGTCCTCGATGTCCGACCAGAAGCGCTCACCCCCGAGGAGCTTGGTGGTATCGCACCATACCTCGTAACCCGCGATGGCGAGCTGGGTGGTGAGCCAGGTGGCGAAAGTGTTTTGCTGCGGGCTCGCGTGGCTAAGGAAGATGACGCCGCGCGTGGACGGAGGCGGCGCCGAAACCCCGGCACCGCTTTCAAAGAGCTGATCGTCAACATCACCCCGCATGACTGGCTCCCCTAGTGCTTGCGATCGCGCGGCGGGAACGGATCGTGGCCCGGCGCCACGGTGTCCGAATCCCGCCAGCGGCCGTCGCGGCCCTGAATACGGACCTCGCCGCCGCCCAGGTTGTGGACCGTGCGCTTGGCCGAGCGTTCGGCTTCACTTTGCTTGTGATGAACGCTCTCCGGCGTGGTCACGCCGCCTTTCTTCACGGCCCAATCGGGGCCATGCTTCACGACGAATCGGTCGTTCTTCGACATTGTAGTCTCCTTAAAAGGGTTGAATTCAAACTGCCGATGGGTTAAGAAACTATACGCACCCTCAGCGGGTGTCAATATAGTTTCTATACGCATTTTCGGGAGTGGGGATGAAAGCGGACGACAGCGGAATCAGGTGGGGCGTCGAGCAAAGGCTCGAATTCATCGAGTTCCGGCTTTTCTGGGAAGGGGCCCTAAATCGGTCCGACATCACCCGTTACTTCGGGGTGTCGGTACCGCAGGCTTCGAATGATCTATCGCGCTATCAGGAGCTTGCACCGAACAACATCGAATATGACCGCAGCCACAAGCGCTATTTTGCGAGCAAACGCTTCAAGCCAGTATTCCTGAAGCCCGATGCCGACAGCTACCTCAACCAGCTTCGATCGATCAGCGACGGCGTTCTGCCGGCGCAGCAAACATGGCTGAACAATTCGCCGGAATTTGAGTCGATGCCGCTCCCGCGGCGTCGCGTCGATCCTGCAATCCTTCGGACGCTTTTGGCTACGATACGCGAGAAGCGCTCGATTGAAATCCACTACCAATCCTTGACTCGTGCGGAAGCGATGTGGCGTTGGATTACACCGCACGCGCTGGGGTCCGACGGCCTGCGTTGGCATGTTCGCGCCTTCTGTCACCTCGATCGCATCTTCAAGGACTTTCTCCTGCCGCGTTTCCTGGAGTTGAAGGGCGATGCAGAGCCTGGTGCTCCGGCCGATGCCGATGAGATTTGGAACGACCATGTAGATGTGGTTCTTGTCCCCCACCCTGGTCTCACCAAGAGTCAGCGCCGAGTCGTTGCCCTGGATTTCGGTATGACCGGCGAATCCATCAAGGTGCCTGTGAGGCTCGCGCTTCTTTATTACTTCCTAAAGCGCTTAAATCTCGATGGCGATCCCGAACGGCGCGCGACGAAGGAGCAGCACGTCGTGCTCGGCAATAAGGCGGATGTGCGCGCCGCCATGAAGCGCGCGCAAGAACAAACGCCGCTCGCGGCATAACCAACAAGTACAAGCGGTATCACGATGACAGGTTTCGGTCCCCACAATCCCCACCCGCTCTCGCGTATGAAGACGGAGCTGGTCTGGGAAGGCAAATACGACGAGTTCGGCAACCGGCGCGAAGTGAACGTAAGCAATCTCGCGCTGCCTTTGCAGAAGATCGAAACGATCGACGAGCCGCGCTCGCGCGCGGACGAACAGGGTTCACTTTTCGACGTTTCCAAAGCCCATCGGGACGATTTTCGAAACAGGCTTGTCTGGGGCGACAACAAACTTATCGCGGGCTCCCTACTCGAAGAATTTCGCGGCAAGGTATCGCTTGTTTACATCGATCCTCCGTTCGATATCGGGGCCGATTTTTCGATGCGAATTCCGATCGGAGATGAACGCGAACAAGTCCAAAAGGACCAAAGCATCATCGAAATGATTGCCTACAGGGATATGTGGGGCAAAGGCGCTGCGTCCTATCTCAGTGTCATTTACGAGCGTCTCACGGTCATCAGCCAGCTCTTGTCGGAGCAAGGCAGCATTTACGTTCATATCGGTCCCAACGTAAATCACCTTGTTCGTGCGATGATGGCTGATGTGTTTGGACAAGAACGCGAACAGCGGGAAATTATTTGGAAACGCGTCGCGTCACGGAGCCATGGTCGCCACTACCCCGCGACACATGACTCGATATTGTTCTTCTCAAAAGGCGAATCTCCAATCTGGAACCAGCAGTACGAGCCACTCAATGAGAAGTATGTCGCTGATAAGTACAGATTTCAGGACGCGGACGGACGGCGCTTTCGCAAGGATAATTGCTTAAACCAAAATCCCGATCGTCCAAATTTGACGTACGAGTGGAAGGGTCACCTTCGCACGTGGCGCTGGACCAAGGAAAAGATGCAAGACCTGCATGATGCCGGTCGCTTGATTTACACGAAGAATGGAGTTCCGGAATATAAGCGGTATCTAGATGAGTCAGAAGGAGTTGCGTTGCAGTCGGTGTGGGCGGATATTCCGCCAGTGAATTCGCAGGCTTATGAGGACACCGGTTATGACACGCAGAAGCCAGAGGCGCTCCTAGAACGGATAATAAAGTCCTCCTCAAACGAAGGTGATATCGTTGCCGACTTCTTCTGCGGCTCCGGCACGACAGCGGCCGTCGCAGAGAAGCTGGGGCGGCGTTGGATTGCCTGCGATCTTGGGCGGTTTTCGATCCATACGACAAGGAAACGGCTGATCGGAATTCAGCGTGATCTCCATGAAGCCGGCAAACCCTACCGTTCGTTCGATCTCTACAATCTGGGCCGCTATGAACGCCAGTGGTGGCAGAAGGAGGCGCTAAACGGCGCCGACGACCAGCATCGCGCAATCGTCCTGAAGTTCTTCAAGGCCGAGACACTCGGCTCCGCGCCGTCCCCTCTTCTTCATGGCCGCAAGGGTACGGCGTTCGTGCATGTCGATGGCATCGATAGCATTTTCACGCGCCCCGAAGTCAAGGCGGTTGCTCAGGCGGTCGCGGCTGCCGGTGGTCGCGAGGTCTATGTCCTCGCATGGGACTTCGAAATGGACATCCGGCAGGTGACAGCGGCTGTAGAAGCCGAAACGGGCGTAAAGCTTCGGTTGAGCCGCATTCCTCGCGAGATCATGGAAAAAAACCGCGCTGAGGTGCCGCCCTTCTTCGAAGTTGCGGTGCTGGAGGCCGCGGCTGTTGTCCGCAAGGAAGGCAGGGAGCGCAAGGTCGATATTAAGCTCTTGAACTTCCTTCCGTCGCTTTCCGAGGTGCCGAGCAAGGAGTTGGAGGCCCTACAAGAGCGCGCTCTTGAGAGCGGCTTCGATTTCATCGACTTCTGGGCCATTGATTTCGACTGGAGGCCTAACCGGCCGTTCAATCACCATTGGCAAGAGTTCCGCACGCGCAGGGACCGCGCGCTCAAGACGGTGAGCGACGCGGGGCACGTTTATTCAAAGCCGGGAAAATATGTTGCCTGCGTCAAGGTAGTTGACGTCTTCGGGTGCGACACAAGCATTACGGTCGAGGTGGAGGTATGATTGATCAGAGTACGCCGGTTATCAACGCGGCTGCGCTGCAACCCCTTTTTGCGCCATGGGATGAGCCGAACCGGCACCGCGTGCGCGGGTCCAGCCCAGGCGCGCCGCCCGAGATCAAGACTTATCGGCGGCCTTCGCCCATCCGGCTGGTGAATCCGCTACGCGCGGCTGTCAAGGAGTGGCGTGATCTCCATTACCCAGGCGCGAGCGATACCACGCGGGAGTTGTTGGCGTACTGGTTTGAGCGCCCCCATCGTATTGC
The DNA here is from genome assembly GCF_055807355.1 of Bradyrhizobium sp. Ken01. Lineage (NCBI taxonomy): Bacteria > Pseudomonadati > Pseudomonadota > Alphaproteobacteria > Hyphomicrobiales > Nitrobacteraceae > Bradyrhizobium > Bradyrhizobium sp. Ken01. Next base: position 52,752 of record NZ_JBVVPC010000018.1, on the reverse strand, counting down.
GACGGGCGCCGGGGACGATTTCGAGTTCCGGTACTATTTCTGCCAGCGGGAGGCGATCGAAACTTTCATCTATCTCCTCGAGATCAGGCGGCTCCACAATCTCTCTTCGTTGTTATTTGAGTATGGCGGCCCGAGCGGTGAGACGGAAGCCCTAGGCGTCCGGCCGGAGGACGATGAGTGGGCGCGCTACGCCTTCAAGCTTGCTACGGGTGCCGGCAAGACAAAATGCATGAGCCTTGCGATCGTGTGGAGCTACTTCCACGCTTTGCGCGAGACGGATTCCGAGATGGCGCGACACTTCGTGGTGATCGCGCCCAACCTCACAGTATTCGAACGGCTGAAGCAGGATTTCCGTCCCGAAGCGGGCGGTCGCGATATCTTCCTTGCTGATCCGCTCATTCCTTCCGAATGGCGCGGCGACTGGAATTTCTCGGTCGTCTTGCAAGACGAGGCCAGTGGCGCAGCGACTGGCGGCGGTCTTTACCTGACGAACATTCACCGCCTGTTTGATGGCCGCTCTGGCGGCGGCGAAAGCGACGAATACGATTGGGCCGGACCCGCCGTTTTAAAGTCAAAGGCATTGGAGACGGCCGCAGAACTCCGCGACCGCATCGCAGTGCATCGCCGCGTGATGGTGCTAAATGATGAAGCGCATCACGTGTGGGACCCAGGCTCGGCATGGAACCAAGCAATCCGCTCCCTTCACGACGTGATGAAGGAGCTGGGCGGCGATGGCGTGATATCGCAGCTCGATTTTTCCGCGACACCCAAGAACAATAACGGCCAGATTTTCCCGCATGTGGTTTGCGATACGCCATTGGGCGAAGCCGTTGACGCGGGCATCGTCAAGACGCCGGTTCTTGGCCGCACCAAGGAGATGATCGAACAACCACATGATGACGCCGCCTACCGCTTCGAGGCGCATCTACGACTTGGATATGAGCGCTGGCGCAAGAGCCAGGACGAATGGAAGAAGAGCGAGAAGAAGCCGCTTCTGTTCGTTATGTGCGAGAACACCGATGCTGCCGATCAAATCACGGCACGGCTAAACAACGATCCGATATTCGCTGGGCTGAACCAGAAGACAATCAACCTTCATACGAACCTGAAGGGCAAGATCAAGACCATCAAGCAGGAAGGCAAGCGGATCGAGGTCTTTGTCGAGGATGAGAAGGCTATCTCCGATGAGGATTTGAAAGCGATTCGCCGCATTAGCCGCGAGCTGGACAGCAATCAGAGCCCCTACAACTGTATCGTATCGGTGCTGATGTTGCGTGAGGGCTGGGACGTTCGAAACGTCACAACGATTGTTCCGCTTCGCGCATTCAGTTCTTCCGCCAATATCCTGCCCGAGCAGACGCTCGGCCGCGGCCTTCGCCGCATGACACCGCCCGGCCAGGCAAACGAGCTGGTAATCGTTATCGAGCATCCGGCTTTTGCAAGCCTTTACGAGCAGGAGCTCGAACAGGAAGGCTTGCCGATCGAGATTATCGACGCGGAAAAAGTCCCCGCCACGACGGTCACCATCTTTCCGGACGATGCCAAGAATTTCGACAAGCTCGACATCGTCCTACCGGTCCTCTCCGCTGCACACGAGATCCAGCCCAAGCTGGAAGGCCTTACCATTGAAAACGTGCGAGAAAAGTCCCGCGAGTACAAGTCGCTGCCGCTTGGCAGCAAGGGGGCAACCGAAGTCAAATACGAAGGTCGTCACCTCATCACGGATGAGGTGGTCGAGGAGATGCGCGTCAGCCTCCCGCTTCTTCGGAACGGCCTTACGGCGATCTCCTTTTATGTGCGTGAGCTGGAGGCGGCCTGCAAAGTGCAAAGCACCCATTCGATCCTCGCGCCGCTTTTGCAGACGTTCCTCGGCGAGATTTTGTTTGGGGAGAAGGTGTCGCTTGTCGACCCGCGTTTGGTCGCGCGGCTTTCAGATCCCGATGTGCGAGAACACATTCGGGCGGTCTTCGTACCCCTTATCCGTGCACGCACTGTCAAGACCGAGAAGCGCCGACTTGCGAGAGAGGCAGAGACGGTGCGCCACTGGAAACCCTACCAGGCGACCTTCTCGGAGCAGCGTCCGGCAATGAAGGCCGGCCGCACCCTGTTCAATCTTGTTCCCTGCAACCGCTCGCTCGAAGTCGCGCTCGCGAAGTTCGTCGATGTCGCGCGGGACGTCGCAGCTTTTGCAAAGAACGCGGGGCCGCAAGCGGTTCGCATCGACTATCTAACGATCGACCAGCGGCTTGCTTTCTACACGCCGGATTTCTTCGTACGCGGCGATGATGGCACACTTTATCTGGTCGAGACGAAGGGTCGCCAGGATCGCGATGTGCCGAAGAAGGCCATGGCTGCGATCGAGTGGTGCAAGACGGCATCGCGCAGCAAGACCAAATGGGAGTATGTTTTTATCCCACAAAACGTGATGGAGGGGCTTGCTACCGACAAGTTTGCTGATCTTGTTCGTGCGTGCGCGCCCGCGTTGCAGAATCTGCTTAGCGAAACCAGCCGCGAGCCAGAATTGCCGTTGTTTGGGCCTAGGGAAGGTCATGACGCCGAGAACTTCTTTGGTGCGGCGACCTTGGCCAAACTTGGACCCCGGGCCAAAAAGGCCGCGGAAGACGCCCTGGAACTGTATCGGTATTTGGAGAAGAAGACTGATACAACGAGCCTTGCGCCAGTGTTCAACACGCTGCTTGGTTCAGTCGATGAAGCTGCAAAGACCTTCATCATCAAGTTGCTTCAACCCAAGGTGCCGATCAATCGTCTTGACCAGCAGCGCTGGTTTGAGCCGGACCTCTCAGCAGTTCCTCATCGTGAAGTTCGGCATTTCCAGAATATGGCGGCTTCTCTCAAACGCGCGCTGGTCTATGGCTCGGTCCACTCTGCGATCGGCCTGGCACGCTCGTGCCTTGATCACGCGGTTCAGGGTAAGCCCCCTTTGAAAGGCGTCTTTGAGGGCGTGCGAGAAGCCTTTGTTATTTCTAACGCAAAGGGGCATTTGATGAGGATCACAGAGCTGAACGATTTCCGGAATATGTATGTTGCTCATCACGAGAAGCCGCTCACGGATAGACCGCTCGCTGAAAAGAACCTCAAAGCCTGGGTCACGACGCTTTCCCTGCTGCGCGCGTAGGTCGCAAGCGCGACTCTTTGGAGACTACCCCGTGGCACGCAACGCTAAAGTTTCACAAGCGATCTATCGGCATCACCTCAGGCTCAATCGGTTCCTCAACGACGCGTGGATTTTCACGACGTTGACACGCCCAATGCTGAAAGAAAAAGGCGACGCGCTGGTCGCGAGCAAGTCGAAACGGAAACGAGAATATCCTGTTCCGAAGAAGGGGGACACAGTAATCAGCGAGCGCCGGGACGAAGACGTGGGAGCGCTCTTTCTCGCGCAGCATGGCCGAGGCATCTTCGACACCCACCTCATATCCATCATCTCGCGGATCGAAGCTTTCATTCAGGATTGCATGTTTGAGGTCGTAAAGAAGTATCCTGAAAAGCTCTCCATCATCGGCGGAAAGTCTGGTATCCCGCTGGACCTCTATCTCCAGCACGAGGATCGTGACGATTTGCTGGAAGCCTATATCGCCCTGCGGTGCCAGGATTTGATGTTCGGGAAACCATCGGACTATCTGGCGAAAGCGGCGGAGGTGCTTTCGATCCAACTCAAGCCGGATCTTGTCGCAATCTACGTTGAAATGAAGGCTTCTCGCGATTTGTTGATCCACAACGGCGGCCTGATCAATCAGCTCTACCTCGACAAGGCGGGCCGCAAGGCGCGGGGGAAGATCAATGAGGAACTCGATATTGACGAGGACTACTTTGCGGAGGTGATCATGAATGCCAAAATGTTATCAGGCGCCGTCCAAAGAGCGACTGAAGAAAAATATCGATGAAGACCCAAGCCACGGCCTGTGACCTAGCTTACTCGCGAGGATAAGTGTGAGTGTCCAAACCCCTCGGACAATAGGACGTAAGCCGTCCTTCAGTCCCGACCGCTACGGCAACCCCGATAACGATCCGCGCGGAGCTTACTTCGCTGCGCCTCTCACTTACCTTGGTGTGCGGCACAATCGTCAGTACGAGTGGAGAGGACACGCTCCGCCGCCGGGCCGACGCTGGAAGTTCACTCTAGAACAAGCAGAGGCGGCGGATGTGGATGGCCGCATCCATTGGCCAGCCAAGGGCGGCGCCCCTCGGCTCAAAAGATATTTGGCGGATGAGGAGACGCCTCCGGATGAGGAGAGTCTTCCGCGCACATCGGTTGAACGTGCACTGCGTTCCATGTTGCACGCCTTGGCGCAAGAGATCGTCCGAACGCCAGATTACCTAGCGCAGGTCGAGTGGCGTGATCTTGAGCGATTGCTCGGCGAGGTGTTGTCAGGATTGGGGTTTGGCGTATTGGTTACGCGGCCTGGACGTGATGGAGGCTTCGATCTGGAGCTAAGCTGCGACGAAGCCGGTCAGCAAGAAGCTTATCTTGTGGAGATCAAGCATTGGGGTGCCCCTTCAAGACCGGGGCCCGGCGTGCTGGAACGTTTCTTCGAGGTGGTGCTGTCAAGGCGGGCCAACGGTGGTCTAATTCTGTCGAGTTCCGGCTACAGCGCACCTGCGCTCGCAGGGCGCTCTGAAATTGCTCGTGAGTTGGTTCGATTGGGAAGCGCCAACAAAATTGTCGGACTCTGCCAGTCCTATGTCAGTCGCGGACACGGTCTCTGGACCCCAATTAGCAGTCTTTCCACGATTTTATTCGCTGACACGTATTAAAGTTGCCCAGCACCAGGACAACAGATCGGCTCACGCATCGAGAGAGCCACCCATCGTTGCTGATTTCTGCCGGCGCGGCGTGACTTTGTGCGGGGCGACGAACCGTTTCCTTCCGCGCATTCGCAATCCAGGTACGCAGCTTATCGACGTCCTCGCTGCCGGCAATGAGAGCAAGGATCTTTGCGTGATCAGGTATCTGAAATGCCTTGAATCACGAAAACGGGCGCAGCTTAGTAATTCCTTGAGCGTGCCAAGAAACCGTTCGAAGGATATCTCGTTGTGTTTCCGACTGGGCGCATGCGGATTCGCCGCACCGGTGCTCTCGTAAACCGAGCCGCATAGGCGTCTCGGCCATTCGGCTTCGATCACGCTCGCGCGAATAAGGGGAGCGGCCACGCCGCTCATGTCGCTTCTTCCTGTTACTAAGGGGCTGCGCCCTTGGCGCGCGCAAGGCATCCAAACGCTCCGCGCCGCCTCCACACGTCTCCCGCAAGGGCGGGGCCCTCGTGTGGACCCTCGGCGCTCCGCGTTCGGAGCCTCCTTGCACTTGCCTACTGCCTGCTCGCCACGAGGGCAGGGTTGCAGCAGCAGCTGCAACCAGAAAGCAAGGAGGCAAGAATGAAATTGATCACCGACGAAATCCACAACATCCTGCTCACCAACGGCCAGGCCAACGCGAGACGCGAAGAAACCATCGACTTCAACCCCGCTGTCAAGCTGTTCTGCCCATGGGGTGCGGCGACATGGCTCCTCACCGAACTTGACCCCGAAGACCCGGACATCGCTTTCGGCCTCTGCGATCTCGGCATGGAATGTCCCGAACTCGGAAACGTCCGCATCAGCGAGCTTGAAGAATTGCGCGGCCCCGGTGGCTTGACCATCGAGCGCGATCTCTTCTTCACCGCGCATAAAACCCTTTCCGGATACGCCGACGAGGCCCGGCGCCTCGGGCGCATCGACGCGTAAGGGGGCCATCATGACTCCACGGCAAGAGCTGGTTGCCTGTGATCTTGCGTACGCCCGCTAGATCCGCCCAGCTTGAAGCGGAAAAGGAAGTGGTCTGAAACCGGCGCGGCGACGGGCAACGCCACGTCGCTGTTCCTATTGTTGATAGCGAAGGCGCCGCAGAAAGGTGCGACCCGTCACCAGCACCACATGAAGGCGGAAGGTGCTGTGATCCTCGTCTGATAACCCCGGATGCGAGCCATCGGTGTGCAGCATCTTGAATAGGCCGTTGATGTAGTTCTTGCCGTCATCCGTCCACTCGTTGCGATCCTTGGCAAGAAAGCCAATCTTCGCCAGCAGCGCGCGGCGGTTCTCGGAGGTTAATACGTCTGTCTTGTCCGCCCCATCGCAATACCGCGCGATTTCATCGAACAAGCCTTCAAGGAAAGTGCGGAACTGCGCATTGGCCGCCGCCCAATCCCCACGCGCATGCGCCTCAATCCCCTGGTCGAGATGGCCAAGCGGCTCAACGAAACTAAAATGCTTCAAGAGTTGATGCACCTCGTCATCGACTTCCGGAAGCCCAAGCTCTTCCGGCAGCGCCTTGCGCAGATGCGGCACTCTTTGGTCGTCGAACTCCACCACATAACCGTCGCGGGCCAACCCACGCGCGAAGGCGATCTCGTTCGGGTGAAGGGACGCCACGCGCATCGGCTTGACCGCTTCACGAACCACCGCCTCCGCCAAGGACATTCGACCCTCCAGCGTATCGAGGAGATCATCACGCCGCTGCACGAGGATGCGGCCCAGTCTGTCGGCTTTTTTCGACACGCTGATCGACGTGTCAGACGGAATCTCTTCGTCGAGTCCGAGGCGCAGCACCATGTGATTGAATGCAGCTTGCGACAGGCTCGTATCCAAAAACGCGACGGCGGCGATGAGGGTTGGACGCGTAAACGGCACGGAGCCCATCAGATCATGACGCCTTCAGATGCCCGGCAAGTGCGTCAAGAGATGTCATGGCGGTGGCGAAATCCGGTTTGTCGCCATAGACCATGTCGCGCTGGAAGGTGGCGTAACCGTCGATAAACACCTTGTCTTTCGGGATGCCTTCAATGGCGCGGAGTGTCTCGGCGAGAGGGTCCTTCTGATAGGCCGGGAAACTTTTGCCACGCGTCGCGGCATCGTCCTTCATCACCTCGCGCGCGAGCGCGGCGACTTCCTTGCCGTCATACGCCTGGCGCGTCATGTGCAAATCATAGATGTGCCGCACCAAGGTCGGGTCGCGATCCTTGCGCAAACCGGCAAGTTCCGACCCTGCACGCCATGTGAGGCCCGTGAGCTTTTCCGCAGCCGTTTCCAGCACGGATGAGCACGGGATCGAGGCAACCTCAGGGGCAAGCCCGTTAGCCTCGGCGTAGAAAGACGCGATCGGCTTATCGATCGCAGGCTGCCGCAGCGGCCAGAGCGAAAGCTCGATCTGCACGCCGCCGGGGCGGAGCCCGCCGCCTTGCGCGAGCGCTTCATAGGGAAGCATGTATTTCGTGTATTCGCCGCCATACATCACGCGGCGGTGCTCTTCGTTAGCGGGATCGAACACGAAACCCGCGCCGAGCAACGCCTCGGTGACGCTCTTACGGAGCTTGCGAAGCGTGTTCGACGAGGGCTTGCTGTCGCTGACGATCTTGAGGTCAATGTCTTCCGACATCCGCTTTGTCAGCTTGTAGGCCCGGCTCAACGCTGTGCCGCCACCGAACACAAGGCGGAGATTACCCGTGTCGAGCGCAGCAATCGCCGCCAATGCCTGGGCCACGTGCCAGTCTTTCTCGACAAGCCCTGCGCTCGGCAAGCCAAAGTGATCCTGCACATCGACCAGTTCGTCGAGCGTTGGTTTACCGCTCAAGGACCAACTCCGCGTTGCGATAGCGCAAATGCCGGGAGAAACGGCCTTTGACGCGCACGACCGGATTGATAGGGACTTGCGTCGAGCGGCCTTCATTGTAGGCGCGCTGCGCCTCCGTTGGCTCCCATTCGACGCCGAGCTTATCAAGCGCTTGCTGCGCGACACCCAAGAAACCTTCACGGCTGCTCAGGACGGCTTTGCCGCTCAAGCTGGATGGTCGCGCACGGCCATAGATGCCGTAGCCGAGCCGCACCAACTGACCTTCATCGACCAGCGTACGCAGGGTGCGCAGCACCTGATCCTCGCCACCGAGCTTCTTGAACTCGCGCGTGAGAAACACGTCTTCGCCTTCCTTCCGGGCGATTCGATGCTCGATCTTTTGACGTAAGGTCAGCTTGCGCGGCATATCGGGCCTCCTTGCAAAAACCCGACATCAATATAGGCAAAAACCCGACATATAGCAATAAAGACCATAGCAAAATCAATTATATAATAAATATCAACGGGATAGTTCGGGCGCCGACGGAAGTAGAGGAGCCGGGCCCTTGGGTCTCGCCTCCTTCCAACGCCTGTCGCCGCGCGATCCCATCCGCTGGCCAAGCGATCCACGCAATCGTCCCATTCGATCGACTTGCATCGCGCCTCCGCTTTCTTCGCCTCGGTTCATCCTAACGGCTTGTGCGGCGAAAGATGTGGGAATGTCTGGTGCCGGCTGAAAGCCATGCCTGTCGCGCGCCATGGAAAACTGCCCCCTCGGTGCCATGAGGAATTGCCCCCTCCTTGAATAGCCGAGGAGAGAGCGAATGAAGCAGGAACCAATCACTGAAGGCTCGTCGTGGATTGATCCACGGGAGCAGGTACTGAATCCACCGCGTGCCGGACGGCACCGTCTCGATCGAGGTTGCCAAGGCCGGTTCGATGAAGCCGGGCAACGGCGCCTTCACGCCGATTGCCGCGGGTCTTTTACGCTGAAACGCCACTGAAGCACTCCACGCAACAGCTGATTCAAACTGACACAGGTGAATCGTTCCGGAACCCGTGAATCCTCTGCTGCGTTGGTTTGTCATCAAATCCGACAGGAGGAGCCGATGGCGGCAGCGAGTACCACGGCTGGATGCAGGACCGCGCTGATCCGCACGCCCGCGTCTGCATGCATCCGCGCAAGTGGAAAGCCGTCCACCTGTTCGGACGATGCAAATGCCCATCCTTGATGCGATTCCTGCGAGGCACCAGTCCACAACGTGCATTGGCCGATCACCGAACTTGGGCCGGTGGCTCTGGCGCGGTTTGGGCGACTCACGCTACCCATCATTCCCGATCACCTCACTGCACAATGGGAATGAAATGGTTGCTGCCACCCGTGAATTGCTGGCATCTGGTTACGCGCTTGAAGTGGACGGCCGGCTCAAAGCTGAATTTACAACCAAAGACGGCGCCAGGGCAGGTGGCGAAGAGCTAAAGAAGCGTTTTCCCATGCTGCAGATCAGGATCTATGACGCGCAGACCAATGCGCGCGAGGAAATCTAGATCCGCTGATTCAAGTTGTGGCGGAGTTGCTCGGCCGGAGCGCGCGCGGCTGCCGCCGCACCGGGCTCTCGTGGACCGAGCCGCTTTGCGTCTCGGCCGTACGGCGTCGATCCCCCGCGAAGGGATGCGGAGCTCCTCGCCGGGGCACTCGGAAAAGGGGCCACCGTCATGAGTATGCCGGCCGATGCAGCCTGGGCCGAGGAGCGATAAGGCGACATCCGCGACTATGGTCGTCCCGACCACCACTCTGTGCGGTTAAGAGGGTGCCCGGGAACGGGGCAATGAGAGCGACGATGGCGCGGGTTATTTGGCTATTGCCAATCCATCTTCCCAGTGGTCCCAATGACGGCCAACGTCGTCATGAGACGAAGGCCTTGAGCGAAGACATCGGGGTGCGCATCAAACTCCTTTGTATGGACTCCGGCCAGTCCATGTCCGCCCTTGGTGACGCCGATGGAAAAGTACAGCGCGGGCATGACGTCCGTATAATATGAGAAATCCTCCGAGAACATGCCGCGCCCAGGATGGGTCTCCAGCGCCCCGGGCCATGCCCGTGCGAGAGGCGGGATGATCTGCTCGAACAGCGCAGGGTCGTTTCGTGTCGCCGGCGCACCCGCTCGGATCGTCCAGTCGTAATTTACAGTCGCCTCCGCTGCCATTCGCGAGACAAGCTGATCGAGCTTGTCCTTGAGTGAGGACTCGCCGTTCTCGCCCTGTGCGATATTCTCGAAGCTGCGGATGGTGCCGCTGACATCGGCCTCCGCGGGGATAACATTGCCTGCATTGCCATCGGCGAGGAGTCGTGTGACCGAAATGATGACAGGCTTGTTAGCGATATCAAGGTGACGGGCCGGATACTCAGACAGCTCGACCGCCATGCGCGCGGCGACGAGCGGTGTATCGCTGCCTTCATTGGGCGCCGCCGCGTGCGAGCCCGTCCCCTTGATTTTGAGATGAAAGTAGTTGCTTCCGGCCAGGGCAAAACCTGGTGCGATGGCGATGGTCCCTATCGGCATGCCCGGAGCGACATGTTCGGCGAAGATTGCCTTGACCCCGAGGCGTTCGAGAATCTTCTCGTGGACAATGTCATCGGCGCCGCCCGGGGTTTCCTCGGCCGGTTGAAACAAGAAGACGATCTTTCCTGAAATACGGTTCTTGTTGGCGATCAGAATGGCAGCGGTGCCGAGCAAGATCGATGCGTGGATGTCGTGACCACAATTATGCATCAAGCCGTCGATCCGTGAGCGCGGGGTGTGAGACATTGGCTCGACCGCGTTGAGCTCGAGCGGGCGGGCATCCATCTCAGCTCGCAGTGCAATAACTGGTCCCGGCCTGCCGCTATCAAGAATTGCGATCACGGCCGTCGGCGCTTCGGTCGAGACGATAAACTCCGTGAAGCCAAATCCCTTCAGCGCATCCAGAAGATACACCTGGGCCTTGAACTCCTTCTTCCCCAGCTCGGGATTCTCATGCAGGAACGTGTAGGCGCTTCGTACAGGCTCTGTCATCGACGCAATTGCGGTCGACAAATCTGCGGCGACCGCCGGTGCGCGGCCAAAGAGCGCCAGCAGGCTGAGACCAATGACGGCCATTTTTTGCATCGATGCCTCAACCCTCGTAAGAGGACGAAATTACAGGCCTTGTCGAGCCTTGTTCCAATCGAGAGGCGCGATCAATCGAGCTAACGTCGATCACAGACCACGGTCCCCAGATAGGTTACGTTTGGCGCGGCCAGCTTGGTAAAATCAATGTCCATTGATCCGCCACCGAGTGTCGCAATCGTCCCGGAGGCGTTGAAATTCACGCCCGAAATCGCAAGCGCGGCCGCATTGATCTGGTCGATGGTAGCGAGGATGCCTTTGACTGCATTGCACATTCTGGGGAATTGATCGCCGGGCCTGCATTCCGCTGCTCGGAAGCAATTGGCGAGCTTCTCATAGATCGCCTCTATCCTGCCTGTGACCTCGCCCAGCTTCTGATTGGCCCGTTTCAGCCGCGCCGTTCCCGCCACTTCTGCGAACCGGTCGTTGATTTGATCCGGCGACAGATGCTGGAGCTGCCACTCGGCAACAATTCGATCGAGATCTGCCTTCGAGAGCGGGGGTCTTATCTCGGCCTGCCCCTCCACTATCATGCTTCGGCCATTGCCAAGTGTGTTGATCGCACTCTTGTAAGGTGAGGGGGCCTCGAGTGTGGACGAGGACGGCTGACCGAGTATTTCGTTGATGTACCCGTCCGCACGAGCCTTCTGCTCGTACACACGAATGAGAGCCATGGAGGCAACGAAAACCGCTGTGGCGCAGAGGGCAAGGAAGCCCGCGAATATGAAGAAATGAATACGCGAGCGGAGATACTGCTCCGCGGTCATTCCCTTCGGCACGACGCGGCCAGTTTCGATACGTATCGCCTCCAGGCGATCTCCTTCTTTCAGCTTCTCGATCTTGTCCATCAGGATCTGGAAGCGTTTCACCCGCCACGCAATCAGCGTCCAGGCGAGGACCGTTGCCAGGTACGCGATAAGGGCGAGAGGGCTCGCCGCCGCCGCGGGTATGGCATTTAGAAAGGCGCCAATTTCTTCGATCATAGAGTTTGCAAGTAATGGTTGCGGTATGCTTTTGCAAAGTGCAAATTGGATGCGATTTCCATATATCAAATCATAGGTTGTGGTCCGAGTTAAGATGTTTAGGAGGCTTGCTTGAAAATTCTTTGCGTCTCTCTGCTAAAGAGCGCTCTCTGCTGTCTAGGCTTGGCAGGCGCGATCTTCCTTTCGATTGAGCTCCCCGTCTTTGCACAGTCAGCTGATCCTGCGGTCCGGTCCCAACCGTCCAAGGTCGAGCTTGCGCAGCGGCTATCAGCGGCGATGTCCGCGGCCCGAGAAAAATTTATCTCGGATTTCGGGCCAAACGCATTTGACCGCGCGGACTATCCCGGTGGCAAGACTCTCGGAGACGTCTGGACGGATTATCTGGGACGTGCCGGATATCCGAGCTCCCTTGCGGAGCGGCAAAGATTCGCCGGGATCCTGCGGGCTGAGCTCGACCAGCAGGCCGCGCTTGTACTTGTGATGGCGCCTGCCCGCGACGAGGCTATCGAGCATCTGGTCGTCTCGCTGAGGCGGATCGTCTCGGGGGGATCGGCAAGACTGGCCGTGCGTCAAGACCCCAACGGGGGGCGCTTCTCGGTCATGTTCGGAGAGGACACGTCCATCCAAACCACGCTACAGGCGGACGACGGCTCGAGCTATCAGCCGCGGTCTGGCGATGAGATCGCCTGGCAATTCACCTGTGCTGGAAAATTGCCTGACCTGAATGCCAGCGTCCGCGGTTGCTACGACAAGAATTACGGGTACTTGATGGCGAATTCAGCAAAGCGCCCCCTGGAATCGGCACAGGGACGATATGTTTTCCAGGGGACCAGATCCACCGGCGAACAGATGATGCTCGAAGCGCCGAGTGGATTCTGCAGGCCTATCTTCCTGGAGCTCAAGTCCGGCGCGCGCAAGCTCGAAGTCGAGATTGTCAGGGCTGGAAAGTAACTCGGCTCTCCCGGAGAGGTGCTTGCTATCCGGTCTTGCGGGCTCGGCGCAGGAAGCGGCGGGCCATTAGCCCGACGAGCATGACGTCATCGGCCCGCGGGCTCATCGGCCGGAAGGGAGAACACAATGGGGCGTCGTCCCGTGAGCAAGGGCTCGCCGCTTCCGGTTCAAAGGTTGCAGCGCCGTGCTCTCGGCCGACTGTCGCATTTGACAGAATTGCGACGCGGCGGCGCTAAGAAACCTACTCGCACGGCGGAGGAGGTCGCTCAGAATCAGTTCTGTACGGAACGTACCAAGGGCGCGCTGTCTGCGAGGTGGATAACGCGTTAGCCGTGTTGAATGTGAGGCCGAATCCGTACCACGTGCGTGCACGAAAGCAGTAGCAAGACGATCATTTGCGTTGCCGCATTGAGTGACGACGACGGACGATTATGTGTTTGGGGGAGCATAGTGACGAATACTGAAATTCCGTTCGAAATCGATGACAGCAGAACCGTTGATGAAAACATCTCGGCGCTCTCGACCGCGCTCAAGCGGATCGACGATCCCATGGCAGACGTCCTGTCGGGGGCACTGTCAAGCCTCAGCCTGGACATCGCGCTCGATCACGATGCACTCCTGGACGCGTTGTATGCAGCGACGATGCCTGTCGAATCCCAGCAGACCGCCTCCGAGCAAGGCCCTGCACAATGAGCGGCTGGTATCTCCAGAAGGTCTCTATCGAAGGCTTTCGCGGCATCAACAACGAGGGTGCCCCTCTCGTCCTCAAACTCAAGACGGATTGCGTCAACTCCATCTCCGCGCCCAACGGGGTAGGAAAGACATCGATCTTTGATGCGGTGGTCTACGCGATCACCGGCCGAATTCCCAAGCTCGATGATCTGCCCGCGGCCGAAAAGGGCTCGTCTTACTATCTGAACCGCTTCCATGCGGGTGGTGTGGGAACGATCACCCTGACCCTTATGCCTGCCGGCGGCGGCGCCGAGGTCGATGTGACCGTCCGGCGCGATGCCGCCGGCGGGCGAACCGTTGCGGCTAGTGCAGGAGCAGACGGAAATGCGATCCTGGCCGACCTCAATCGCGAGTTCGTCCTTCTCGATGGAAAGACATTTCAGGACTTTATCGATCTTGCGCCGCAGAAGCGCGGGCGGTCGTTCGCGGGGCTGCTGGGCCTGAAGCGTTACTCGTCGCTGCGGCAAGGGTTGGCCTCGCTGACAAACACGAGGGCATTCAACAATCACTTCGGTGTCGCCGGCAAGGAAGCCAAGCAAAATAGTGCGGCCGTATCCGTCCAGCGGGCCCGAGGCAATATCAAGGAGGCCTTCACGGCGCTCGTCGGCGACGAATACGATCCGGCCGAAGCCGAGGCGACGATGCTCGCGAAGGCGCATTCCGCCCTCAGTGGCATCGAACTGCTCAAACCCCTCTGCGAGGGGCGGAGGTTCGAGGAGATCGATCCTTCAAGTTGCGTCGATGCAGCGAAAGCTGCCGAGGGAGGTGAGGCAAGGACAGAACTCGCGAAAATCCTGCGCGACGAGGCGAGGTGGTCAGAGGCCGTGAAAGCCGCGCCAAGCGAACAGCATGCCAAGCGCCTCGTGGACCTGGCCGATGCTCGCGACGCCGCCTTAAGACTTACGCAAGGAGATCTGTTTCGTCAGCTCTACGGTCTCAGCGAAACCATCCTTGAGGATGACAGTTGGGCTGACAAGTGTCTCTGCCCGACATGTGATCAATCCGCTCCCGGTTCGATTCTCGATCACGTTCGCGACAAAATCGCGGCGTTTGAGGCCGTGGAGACTGCTTCTGCCAATCTGGCTCGAGAGTGGACCGAACAAGGCTGGAATCAGCTTGACGAGCTGGAACGGTTGGGCCGCCAGGAAGATGAGCCGGCCCAGCTCTCCGATGCAAAGGACGTCGGACTGAAGGGGACGCTGGACGGGGCGCGCGCACGCGCGCTCGCCGAATGGCTGAAGATGCTCACGAAGCGCGCGCTCGCCAATGTCAAAGAGTTGTCCGACAGGAAACTTACCCTGGAGAAGGGCCTTCCCGACAAGCTCACGGCTGTGGTGGAAAAGGCTGAAGCCGCACGCCGTCTTCAGAGCAATTTGTCGGACCTGCGCGCCGCGCGGAGAGAGCAGTCCGCCATCACTGCAGACCTTGCGCGAATTGCCCGGGTCAAGAGCTTCCTTGACACAGCCAGCTCCTGCTTCGCAAGCGCCGAATCCGCGGCAAGTGCGCGTCGGCTCGCTGCGATCGAACCCGTCAGCCGAAATATCTTCGCAGCGATCATGTACACCGATGTCGTGCCGGCCCTGAGGAAGCGCGCCGGCAGCGAGGATCTTTCCATCTCGCTTGCTCAGTTCTGGACGCTGCCGGACGTCTCAGCCCAAGCCGTTCTCTCCGAAAGCTATCGCAACGCCTTCGCGATCAGCGTCTATTTGGCGGCCGCTTCGCTCTATGGTGGGGGCGCCAAGTTTCTGATTCTCGATGACGTCACATCGAGCTTTGATTCCGGACACCAGTTCCACCTGATGAACGTGTTCAAGGAACAATTCGCCCGGCCCGGCGTCCCCGATGGCCCACAGGTCATCCTTCTCAGCCACGACACTGTCCTCGAGAAGCTGTTCAACACAAATGCCAACGAGGGCGGCTGGTGGCATCAGTGCATTCAGGGCACGGCACGAACATCGGTGCTGCCACAGTCGGGCGCAATCCATAAGATCCGCGATGCGACTCACGCCTTTCTGGATACCGGCAACACCGATGATGCCGCTCCCCGTATCAGGCAGTACCTCGAGTTCAAGCTCGAGGAGATCATCTCCAAAGTCGGCATTCCGGTGCCTATCGGCATTGCCTTCAACGACGACAAGCACATGGCGAAAAACCTGATAGACGCCATCAGGGCAGCCGTCGATCTCCACGAAGCGGCTGGCCGCCTGGTCCTGGAGCCTGCCCAACTCGCCGGCCTCGGAACCTCGGTGGCAACCATCGTGAGCAATTACCTCTCGCATTGGGCGACGGGGCAGACCCATGCGTTCACGGCCCCGGCCCTGAAAGGGGTCATGCAAGCGATCGAGAATTTCGCGGGTTGCTTTCACTTCGAGCATCCGGCAGGCTCGAGCCAATACCGTTACTACCGGTCTCTTGGTCAAAGGATGTGAGGCTGGGCAGGGCGGCTTGAGCCGGCCGTAAAATCATCATGGCGCGACTTCTCATGGCATCGGCCGTCGAGGAGAGTTAGAGATAGCGTATCCTCGAAGCCAACACAAACTGCCTTCGACGGGGCTTAGGCTCTGCCCAGGCGCTAAGAATTTAATCGCGCCCTGGGCAGGATTCCAACTACCCGTCTCGCAAGTCCCATTCGTTGCAACCGATCACTCATGCCGCTTACCCCCGAAGAGCTTTCCCGTCAGAGCCAATTGAAATCTGCGCTTCAGGCCGAGAGGAACGCCCACAAGCTGGAAAATCTCGCGGCCGGACTTGTGGGCCGGTTGCTCGGCGTTTCGATTGCGGTGGCCAAGTCAGGTTTTCAACACGGTGGCGATGCGGGTGCGGTCGGCCAGCAGGATCGCCGGTTCCGCCTGGAGTGCAAGAAATATGGCGACGACACCAGCCTGAGCGATCGCGAACTCCTCGGCGAAATCGACCATGCGCTGGCACGCGACGAGGCGCTGGAAGCATGGGTCCTGATTGCCACGCGCAGCGTTCCCGAGCAGCTCGCCCAGGACCTGGTGCAAAAGGGCGAACGGCTCGGCATTCCCGTTGTCGTCATCGGCTGGAAGGAACATGAGCCCGCGCCGCTCGCTGCCTTGTGCGCATTTGGCCCCGATCTCGTGCAAGCCGAGTTCTCGCAAGACGCTGGCAATCATGCACGCAGCTTACAACCTGCCATGGGCGAGGCAATCGCCAACCTGCGGCGCAATCTGCAGGTTTGGTGCCTTGGCTTCGAAAGCCTGCGATCCGAATCGCACCGCAAACTGCAGGGCATCTGGACCTCGCATCGCCTTTCGAATGCCGAACTAGGGCAGGATGCGGCGGGAGGTGCTCAGTCCAAGAGGGTACGGCGCCAACGGGTTCATGCTGCGCTGGATGCCTGGTGGAGGGGTGCTGCCGTTAACGACGCGCCGGCGGCGATCGTCGGGTGGGACGGTGTCGGGAAGACCTGGGCCGCGCTCGACTGGCTGACTGACCGGATGCGCGAACAGCCGATTATCCTCACCGTTCCCTCTTCCGCGCTCGCCGGTCTGACCGGGATCTCGGAATCGACCATCAGGCGTTTTTTGGCCGAGCGGCTCTGTGAGCTTACCGGGACACGCGATCCCGAGCATTGGTTGCGTCGGCTTGCCTACCTGCTCAAGCGGCCGAGGGAGGAGGGGCCCCTTCTCACCGTGCTGTTCGATGGCCTTAATCAGGAGCCCTCGGTTCCTTGGCTAACGCTCCTCAAGGCCATCCAGGGCGTGGCCTTCGAGGGGCGGGTGCGTGTGATCATCAGCACGCGCCGATATCATTTTGACGACAAGCTCTCGGGACTTCGCGGGCTTGTTGTCGCGGCAGTCCCCGTCGCCGTCGACGTCTATGATGCCACTTCAGGCGGCGAGCTCGACCAGATGCTCGCTTTCGAGAACCTCACTCGGGCAGATTTGCATCCCGAACTCATCGAACTTGCGTGCACGCCGCGCTTGTTCAGGCTTGTCATCCGCTTTCGCGATCGGCTCGTGGAGGCGGGTCAGGTCACGGTCCATCGGCTGTTGTGGGAATATGGGCGGGACACCTTCGGTGATCGGGCCGGCAAATCCTTCAGCGAAAATGAGTGGCGTGCATGGCTTGCTGAAGTCGCGGGACGCTACCGCGGCGGTATCCAGGAATTCTCGCTCAAGAGCCTTGGCGAAACGGCAAGCCGGCCCGATCTCTCCGAGCGAGAGGTGTATGCCCGGCTGAGCGACATCATTGACGGACGCTTTGCACGGCCCGGACCCTCGGGCGCAATGCAGCTCAGTCCGACGGTCGTAGCTCACGCGCTCGGGGCCGCGCTGCTTGCACAACTCGATGCGATGGATGGTGCGACCTTTGCGGCGGCCGAAGCCGAGGTCACGCAATGGCTCGACCCGATTGCCGGCCTTGATCAGCGCGCGGAAATTCTGCGGGCGGCCGTATCTATCCTTGTCGAACGGGGAGGCCCGTTCACAACGCCTATCGGAGGTGTTCTTGTTACGGCGTGGCTGCAAACCCAGAACGTGACCGATAGCCACCGCCGAGAGCTTGCGAGCCTGGCACCGAGCATTCCAGACGCCCTTCTCGACGCCGTGGAACAGTCGGGCGCGCACGCGCACGCATCCGCTCGGATGTGGGCGGTCAATGCGCTTCGCGCCATCCCGCGGATTGAAGGCGCGCAATTGACCGCGATCGTTGCGCGGGTCCGTGCCTGGTTTTCGATCGTGTCCCGCGAAGTCGACAACAGGCCGGACGCGAACGCCGACTTCGAGCGGCGTCGTGCGGAGCGTTACCGCGGCCGTGTCGGGATCGATACGTCCGGACCATTAACGGTGCTGGGCGTTACGCTTCGTCTAGTCGGCCGCGACGATGGCAGGCTGCCGGCCGCGGCGCCTTCGATTCTCGAAGGCTTCCCTCTATCGAAGATCATGCCGTGTTTCGAAGCCATCGCGGTTGCTTCGGCCGTCCGCGGACACGCAGATGGCTGGCAGGGCCTGAAATGGCTTTGCTACTTGAATGAGCTCGATCCCGAACCCACAGCTGTTGCCCTGCGCGGTCTGTCCGGGGATATCCGCTCGCGCACGCCCGAATCCGGCATTCACCCGCAGCTTCCTGCACGGGCCGCGGCGCTCGTGCTCTGGCTCAGCGGACAGGAAGCCGACGAGGAATGCGCCGCTGGCCTCGACCCGGGCATCGACCGGCACTACACCTATGAGAATGACTACTTGCCAAACCCGAGCCGGAGTTTCTTTGCCCTTGAACGCCGGCACGCGCACGTTGCGCTTGAGGACAAGGGGCGGCCTCTCCATACCCGTTTGCAGCGCACCGGCGAGCTGTGGCTTGATCCAACCTTTCAGCCGCCACCCGGCTTCGTCGAGGAGTTGCGTTCCGCCGCGGCCGGCTTCGATGTGGCGAAGCTCCACCGGCAGATGGGACACATTCCGGAAGAATTGTTCTTCGAACAACTCCAACCGGCACTCGCACGATGCGCTCCGGACGCTCTCGCCGCCTTGCTACGGCGCAAAATGGACAGCTTCGCGTCCTGTCCGCCCGAGTCACGCTATTGGAGCGCCATTCACGCCACCGAGGCTTTCATCCTGGCAGGAACGGCGGAGGCGCAGGCAGCACAGGTTTTGCGCCTGAGCGCGCACGAAGCGGACGAGAATAATGATGCGATCTCGGCAAGCGAGCTGCTCAAGATCGAACTGCAGTCCCTTGGTGATGCACAAACTCAGTTCGATAGGCTTATTGCGGCCGATCTCAAATTCATTCCCGCCGATTTTGCCGAGGTCATGCGAAATGCGTCCTCTGCGGACATTGACGCCCTGATTGCGCGGTACGGCGCGGCGCCTGCCAAGCAGCGGCGTGATCTCGTCGTGCTCTTGTCGGTTCACCCGGGGGGCTTTAGCGACAGAGCCTGGTCGTGGCTGATAAGTTTGATCGACCAGCCCGATCATGAGCTGGACGGTGTGCTGTTTCGCATGCTGACACTGGCCGATGCCGCTCGGTTTGGGCACTATCTTGCCGCAAAGGCCTGGGGCTGGAGCCCGTCGGCCGATGTCTGGGTCAACCACTATGGCACCGGCGCACTTATCAGAGCCGAATCGGCTCTGCCCTTTGACCAGTTGGGGCCCCGGCTTGCGCCGTGGCGCCTGCTGGAAGCGGCGCGTGTGCGTGGCGCCGATCCCACTGAGGTGCGGCTTGCCGCCGAGATCTTCGGTCACGTGCTTGCTGCCAACAAAATCGCGGAACCGGACCCGGGCTCGACACTCACGGTCGACCGGACGGAGAAGAGATTCACACCGTTCTTCGTTTCCGTGCAGCTGAGACCAGATCCCCAAGACCGAAATAGCCCTGCAGCGATCCGCGCTGCGCTCGATGCCGATGCGCGCATCAAGGCTCACCAACGTGCGGTAGAGACCGCAACAGCCCGCATCGAGGAAGCAAGGCAATCAGGAGCGAGCCTCTATCTCACCAATGTTGATGCCGTCGATCTGGTTCCTGTGATCCTGCATGCAGTCAACATGATCGATCGCTGGCTGGAAGGCTCGCACGACATCAGTACGGATTTCCGCAGACGCGTGCGCCTTGCGGAGACTGCGTTCCTTGCGCTGTGCGAGGCGCTTCTCATTCAAGAGCCCACGCGCGGTGCCGCGCTGTGGCGCGCACTGCACAGGACCGTGACAACACGCTACATTGGTCCGGCCGGTTTAGACGAGTTGCTGCATATCGTGTTTCGCGTTCCCGATTCGGCGCCCGTCGCCGCGCTTCGGGATGAACTTGTTAGCCTACCATTCTGCCACTCGGATCAAGATCTCTTCGATGTCGCCTTGGCGGCGGCGTACAATGGCAAGGCTGCCTGGATCGCCGATCTTGCGGCTGCGGATCGTGCCTCGTCGCTGACTTGGCGGCAGCGACGTGGTACCCTCCTGGACGGGCTAGGCACCGGTTATGCGCTACCTGTCCCGGACGCCTGGCCCGAAGGCGAGATGCGCACGGATAGTGCCGGTCTGCGCGCTAAGGCCGCGCGGCTGCGCTGGCGTGAAGCCTGCGCCCATCATTGGTGGCAGACCTATATCGCAGCTCAGGATGCGGTGGAGGCTTATGCCTCTTGGGTCCTGTTTCTGCGCTCGGCGGACGCGCGCGCCTGGACCTGGATGCGCGATGATGTGCAAGAACAAGCCAACAGTGACGGCTTCTTTGCTCTTAAATCCGCACATGTGCAGCTCAACCGAGCGGAACTAAAGCGAGCGATGGACAAGACCCTGGAGAGACGTGACAAGACGTTTCTCGATCACGACATCGTGGAAGGCATCGGGCCTTGGGCGAAAGCGGCCAGCCCCATCTAATCAATCCACAAGTGTGATAGCCAATCACCGCTTTTGGCGATCGAGTCTCGCGCGGTTTGGGCGCCTCAGGCTGCCCATCATTCCCAATCACACACTGCACAACGGGAATGAAATGATTGCAGCCACCCGCGAATTGCCGGCCTCTGGTTACGCGCTTGAAGTGGACGGCCGGCTCAAAGCCGAATTTACAACGAGACTGCGCCAGGCAGGTGGCGAAGAACTGAAGAGGCGTTTTCCCATGCTTCGGATCAGGATCTATGACGCGCAGACGCATGCGCGCGAGGAAATCTAGATCCTCTGACTCAGGTCTCGGTGGCGTTCTTACGCTCGTGCGCGTGCGGCTTTCGCCGCACCTGGCTCTCGTTGAACCGAGCCGCTTTGCGTCGCGGCCGTGCGGCGTCGATCCCTCGCGCAAAGCGATGCGGAGCTCCTCGCCGGGGGCACTCGGAAAAGGGGCTCGCCTGCGGCGATCGCTATCACTGCCCCGTTCCCGGGTGCCGCTATTGAACCGGTCTCGTCGCTGCACTCGGACCCGCGTGCCCCTTCGGGTCGCTATGCTCACGCTCTCCGGGTGCGTTTTCCCTTGAGGCGATGCGCCCTGGCGCACGCCTGGTCGGGCCTTGCGGCCCTAGGTAGCTCAACGCAATTCCCATGAACACCCGATGGAAGGCGGGGCTGCGTCGCAGATTTCGCATTCGCTCAGGTAGATGCGAGAGGCAGAGTGTCGCGCGGGTTTGCCGTGACGGGTTACAGGCTGCGAGAGAGGCTCGCGGCGCCCGTCGCGGAGATCCGCGATGTCCAGACATCATCCTCGGGCGCGCATCGGTGAGGACCGGGCAAGCCTTTATGACGACATCACCAACAAAATTATCGGCGAACTTGAGGCCGGCCGAGTGCCGTGGGTGCAGCCTTGGGGCACCGCGGCGGCGAAGGCGCCTTTGGCCATGCCGAAGAGCGCAGCGACCGGCCGTCAATATAGCGGCATAAACATTTTAATTCTCTGGGGTGCGGCGACTGAACACGGATTTGCAGGCCAGAGCTGGCTTACCTTCCGCCAAGCGCTGTCGCTCGGTGGTCACGTCCGCAAGGGCGAGCGCGGCACGACCGTCGTCTATGCAGACCGCTTTGTGCCGGTCGACGAAAAGCGCCGCGCACATGAGACCGGCGAAGCGGCACAAGCTGTTCCATTTTTGAAGCGCTTCACCGTTTTCAATCTCGATCAATGCGACGGGCTGGCTTTGGACATCGTAACCGCTGCGCCACCACCGCCACCCGGCATGATCGAGCCGACGGTCGATGCTCTGATCAAGGCGACCGGCATCGACTTCCGCATCGGCGGCAACCGCGCCTTCTATGCGCCGACGGAAGACTATGTACAGGTGCCGCCGCCGCAAGCCTATTTCGAACCGATCAATTGGCATCGAACGGCCCTGCACGAGCTGGCGCATGCCAGCGGCCATCCGTCACGTCTCAACCGCGACTTGTCGGGCAGCTTTGGTACCAGGAAGTACGCCTTCGAGGAGTTGGTTGCGGAAATCTCGTCTGCGTTCGGTTGCGCCTCGCTTGGTATCGTGCCCACGGTGCGGCACGCCGACTATATCGGCTCGTGGCTTGAAGTCTTGCGCGAGGACAATCGTGCAATTGTCCGGGCCGCTTCCCAGGCCAGCAAGGTCGCGGACTATCTCCTTGGATTCTTGCCGGAAGTCACTGTCGACATGACGACCGAGAGAGCGGAGCAGGAGGTGGCGTGAGTTTCTCCACTGCTGCCTCGAACAAGAGAGTGAGAGGGGAGCGGCGGTTACGCGACGGGTTGGAGGCCGAGAGAGAGGCTCTCGGCTGCCCGTCGTGGAGAATCGATATGACGAACGCTGTCCAAAAGATCACCTTGTCGCCCTCACGCGATATTCCTTTCAACAAGCTGTTGCTGAGCCAGTCCAACGTCCGGCATGTGAAGGCCGGCATTTCCATCGAGCAGCTCGCCGAGAGTATTGCGCAGCGTACTTTGTTGCAGAGCCTCAATGCGCGGGCCGTTGTCGATGCAGAGGGCAATGAAACCGGCATGTTCGAGGTGCCGGCGGGCGGCCGGCGTTATCGGGCGCTGGAGCTTCTCGTCAAGCAGAAGCGGATGGCAAAGACCCAGCCGGTTCCTTGTGTCGTGCGAGAGGGGGGCATCGCTGAAGACGACTCGCTTGCAGAGAATGACGAGCGGGTAGGGCTGCACCCGCTCGAT
Source organism: Bradyrhizobium sp. Ken01 (assembly GCF_055807355.1). Taxonomy (NCBI): domain Bacteria; kingdom Pseudomonadati; phylum Pseudomonadota; class Alphaproteobacteria; order Hyphomicrobiales; family Nitrobacteraceae; genus Bradyrhizobium; species Bradyrhizobium sp. Ken01. Next base: position 29,776 of record NZ_JBVVPC010000018.1, on the reverse strand, counting down.
CAGTTCCGAGCCTTCCAGACCTTGAGTGGCGCCGGTCTGTCCGACGAGGATATCGCTGCCCGGCACTTCGTCTCCCCGGCGGTCGTGAAGCAACGCCTCCGGCTGGCGTCCGTGTCGCCAAAGCTCCACGACGTCTATGCCGAAGACGGCATGACACTCGAGCAGCTCATGGCTTTCTCTGTGACAGCCGACCACGCCAGGCAGGAGCAGGTCTGGGAGAACGTCAGCCGATCCGGCTATGATGAACCGTATCAGATCCGGCGAATGCTGACGGAGAATACCGTGCGCGCGTCCGATCGCCGCGTTCAATTCATTGGGCTGGACGCTTACGAGCAGGCTGGCGGCGGCGTTTTGCGGGATCTGTTCGAGCACGATGATGGCGGCTGGCTCCAGGACGTTGCTTTGCTCGACCGTCTCGTGACAGAAAAACTCAAAGCCGAAGCCGAGACGATTGCAGCCGAGGGCTGGAAGTGGATTTCGGTCGCCATTGAGTTCCCCTACGGCCACACCGGGGGACTGCGCGAAATCGAGAGCAAACCTGTCGATCTCTCCCCGGAGGAGCAGACCACCATCGACGCACTCAACGCGGAGCAAGCCGGGCTTGAATCCGATTATCAGGATGCCGACGAGTTGCCCGAGGAGGTCGATCAGCGTCTCGGCGAAATCGAGGCGGCTCTGATGGCGTTCGAAGAGCGACCGATGATTTACGATTCGGCCGAGATTGCCCGCGCTGGCGCCTTCGTCAGCATCGATTCCGAAGGCCGCCTCTCGGTGGACCGGGGTTACGTCCGGCCGGAGGACGATTTGTCGGCAGCCGATCCTGATGTCGGGCAGGGCGCGGACACACAGTCGATTGAGGGGAAAGCGGCTGGTACTTCCACCCAGCGCACGGTCATTGCGGTGGGCGGCGCTGCTGACACGGAAGAAGATGATGAGGACGCGACCAAACCTCTGCCGGATCGGCTGATCACCGAGTTGACAGCGCATCGCACGCTGGCATTGCGGGATGCGCTGGCGGAAAATCCTGCGATTGCGTTCCAGGCGGTGCTGCACAACTTCGTGCTGACGGCCTTTTACAGGTTCGCATCGTCCGGAAGCTGCCTTGAGATCGGCCTTCGCACGCCGACTTTTCCGGCTCAAGCGCCTGGCTTGAGGGAAAGCGCGTCCGCGAAGGCCGTTGAGGCGCGGCATGAATGCTGGAAAGCACGACTGCCGAAGGGCGAGAACGATCTCTGGGATGCGCTCACAGCCCTCGATGGCGCCGCACAGGCATCCCTGTTCGCCCACTGTGCGTCATTTGCGGTCAACGCCGTCTATGAGCCGGCCAACCGCGACAATCAGGGCCGCGTCTCCGCCCACGGCGTCCGCACCCGGCTCGACCAGGCAGATGTGCTGGCACGCGCTGTCGACCTCGACATGGTTCGAGCGGGCTGGAGACCGACCGTCGACAACTACCTCGGCCGGGTCACCAAGCCTCGCATTCTGGAGGCGGTGCGGGAAGCCAAGGGTGAATCCTCCGCGCAATTGATCGACCACCTGAAGAAGGCCGACATGGCCAGGGAGGCCGAGCGTCTTCTCGATGGTTCGGGCTGGTTGCCGGAGCCGCTGCGTCTGGTCGATCCCAATGCGGCGTCAGGGGAGCAGGAGAGTGAAGCGAGCCCGTTGCCCGAATTCCTCGCCGATGACGAGGATCGGGACAACGCGGGCGACGATGATCCGCAACAGCTCGACGCGGCTGAGTGACATCGTAGAAAGGGACGGCTCCGGCCGTCCGGCAATTGCTTGGGGACCGGTGTGTCGCGCCGGTCCCCATTCTTATGGGCGAGGGCTGAGAGGGAGAGCCGGGCCGGGAAGGGTTTGAGCCGTCGGGTCTTAAGGAGAGCGCCTGATGGTTCGACCCATTCCTGCTCTCCGAAAGAACCCTGTCATGACCGAATCTCTCGCTGGCGGCGCTGCCGCCGCGCCGCTCTCGATGCGTGCCGCTGCAAGTCTCACCTCCGCCGCCGTTAGGGCCGCGCGACAGCTCGTGATTGATCTCGAGCGCGGCCGTCGCATCGATGCCGCTGTCCTGCGCGGCGCCATGGAAGCTGCCTTCGGCGCTTCCGACGCCACTGGCGCCTGGAACTGGAAGACCGCCTATGATGTCTGCGAGGCGGCAACCGTTCTGTTCCTTCGCAAGTTTGGCCCGGCTCTCCGGACCAAAGCTGGGTCAACGGCCGCGATGCTGCCGATGCTCGCGAAAATCGCGCGCTGTCTGCCGACCCATACGCGGCGCTCCGAGGATAGCCAGGCCCTTCAACAATTCTCCACACCGATCCCGCTTGGGCTTGCTGCATGCACCGCGGCCGGTATCACGCCGTCCGACAGGATTCTGGAGCCGTCCGCGGGGACCGGCTTGCTCGCCATCTTTGCCGAGCTCGCCGGCGGCGCCTTGGTACTGAACGAGCTGGCCGAGACCCGCGCGGCCTTGCTCGACCAACTGTTCGCCAACGTTAAGGTCACGCGGTTCGACGCTGCCCAGATCGATGATCACCTCGATGCGGGTGTCGAACCGAGCGTTGTCCTGATGAACCCTCCGTTCTCGGCGTTGGCGAACGTCGATCGGCGGATGGCGGACGCGGCTCTCCGGCATATCGCATCAGCCTTGGCGCGGCTTTGCGACGGCGGGCGTCTCGTCGCCATTACCGGCGCCAGCCTTGCGCCGGACAATCCGGCATGGCGAGATGCCTTCGTTCGCCTCCAGCAATGCGGGCGGGTGGTGTTTTCTGCCGCCATCGACGGCGTGGTCTACGCGAAACACGGAACGCAGACCGACACAAGGCTGCTCGTGATCGACAAGCAGCCCGCCGCAGACCCGAAAGTCTTTCCCGGTTCACCGGGCATAGCGAGCGATGTCGCCACTTTGCTTGACTGGGTGACCCAGCATGTGCCTCCGAGGCTGCCCGTTGTCGCGCCGGGCGTGGTCGACGTCATCAGGCGCCCTGCGAATTCTCGATCCCTCGGCTCTTCTGCGCCATGCCCATCGTCTACTTCGAGCGGTGCAGCGCCAGAAGGCGCCGAACTTACGTATGAGACGGTCGAATGGTCGCCGCCGGAAGGTGCCCGGCTCACCGATGCGCTTTATGAGGAATACGCACTGCAGGCGATCCGTATTCCGGACGCGCATGCGCATCCGACCACACTCGTGCAGTCCGCGGCGATGGCCTCGGTCGCGCCGCCGAAGCCGTCTTACCGGCCCCATCTGCCGGCTAATGTCGTGGTGGATGGCATCCTGTCCGACGCCCAGCTCGAGAGCGTCATCTATGCCGGCGAGGCGCATTCCGAGTTTCTTGCGGGCTCCTGGACGGTGGATGCGACTTTTGATGCTGTGGCGGCCGCACGCGACGATGCAGAAAATGCCGTCCGCTTTCGCCGCGGCTGGTTCTTGGGCGATGGCACCGGCGCGGGCAAGGGTCGGCAGGTCGCCGGAATCCTTGTCGACAATTGGCTTAAGGGCCGCCGCCGCGCGGTCTGGATCAGCAAGTCCGACAAGCTGATCGAAGACGCGCAGCGCGACTGGTCGGCGCTCGGCATGGAGCGGCTGCTGGTTACACCACTGTCCCGGTTTCGCCAGGGCACCCCGATCAGGCTTTCGGAAGGTGTCCTATTCACCACCTACGCCACGCTGCGCACCGATGAGCGTGGCGAGAAGCTTTCGCGCGTGCGGCAGATCGTCGAATGGTTGGGCTCCAACTTCGACGGAGTGATCGTCTTCGACGAGAGCCACGCGATGCAGAACGCGGCAGGCCAGAAGGGCGAGCGTGGCGAGCAGGCGGCCTCCCAGCAGGGGCGTGCGGGGCTCAGGCTCCAGCACGCGTTGGCGCATGCCCGCGTCGTCTATGTCTCGGCGACCGGCGCCACGACAGTCCACAATCTCGCCTACGCCCAGCGATTGGGATTGTGGGGCGGCGCCGATTTCCCGTTCGCCACCCGCGCCGAGTTCGTCGAGGCGATCGAGGAGGGCGGCGTCGCGGCCATGGAGGTGCTGGCTCGTGACCTCAAGGCGCTCGGTCTCTACGCGGCGAGGTCGCTATCTTACGAGGGCGTCGCGTACGAGCTCATCGAGCACCAGCTCACCCCCGAACAGGTTCGCATCTATGACGCCTACGCCGGCGCGTTCAGCGTTATCCATAACAATCTCGATGCCGCGATGCGGGCCGCGAATATCACGGGCGAGACCGGTACGCTGAACGGCCAGGCCAAATCGGCCGCGCGATCTGCCTTCGAGAGTGCCAAGCAGCGCTTTTTTGGCCACCTCCTGACCTCAATGAAGACGCCGTCGTTGATCCGCTCGATCGAGCGTGATCTCGACGCCGGCCATGCCGCCGTCATCCAGATTGTCTCGACGGGCGAAGCGCTGATGGAGCGCCGGCTCGCCGAGATCCCGACCGAGGAGTTGGGCGACGTCCGGGTCGACATCACTCCACGCGAGTATGTCCTCGATTACCTCGCCCATTCCTTTCCGGTCCAGCTCTACGAGCCCTTCTCGGACTCGGAGGGCAACCTCTGCTCCCGGCCCGTCTATCGCGACGGCCAACCGGTCGAGAGCCGGGAGGCCGTCGCCCGCCGGGACCGCCTCATCGAGAAGCTCGCCTCGCTGCCGCCGGTGCCTGGGGCGCTGGACCAGGTCGTCCAGCGCTTCGGCACCGACATGGTCGCCGAGGTGACCGGCCGCTCGCGCCGCATCGTTCGCAAAGGAGACCGGCTGGTGGTTGAAAACCGGGCCGGTTTGGCCAACCTCGCCGAGACCTCGGCCTTCATGGATGACGTCAAGCGGATCCTCGTGTTCTCCGACGCGGGCGGCACGGGGAGGAGCTACCATGCCGAGCTGTCGGCGCGGAATCGCCGCCTGCGGGTCCACTATTTGCTCGAGCCCGGCTGGAAAGCGGACGCCGCGATCCAGGGGCTCGGCCGCACCAAGCGGACCAACCAGGCGCAGCCGCCGCTGTTTCGCCCTATCGCTACCGACGTGAAGGCCGAAAAGCGATTTCTGAGCACCATTGCCCGCCGGCTCGACACGTTGGGAGCGATCACGCGCGGCCAGCGCCAGACCGGAGGGCAGGGCCTGTTCCGGCCCGAGGACAATCTCGAAAGTCAGTACGGGCGTGATGCGTTGCGCCAACTCTACACGCTGCTCGCGCGCGGCAAGGTCGAGGGCTGCTCGCTCGAGAGGTTCGAGGATGCGACCGGCCTGAAGCTCACGGATCCCAATGGGCTCAGGGATGACCTGCCGCCGATCACGACTTTCCTGAATAGGTTGCTGGCGCTCACGATCGATCTTCAGAATATGCTGTTCACCGTCTTCGAGCAGCTGTTGACCGCTCGGATCGACGGCGCGGTCGCGTCGGGCACCTATGACGTCGGGCTGGAAACGCTCCGCGCCGAGAGCTTTGTCGTCACTGACCGGCGCACGATTTACGTCCATCCGAGCACAAGCGCCGAGACCCGGCTGCTCACGATCACCCAGCGCCAGCGCAATCATCCTGTGAGCCTGGATGAAGCTCTCGGTCGTCTTTCGGATCGCCGCGCCGCTCTACTGATCAATGAGCGCTCGGGACGAGCCGCTGTGCAAGTCCCAGCCCCGAGCTTCATGCTTGACGACGGCGAGATCGAACGGCGCGTCCGCTTGATCCGTCCGATGGAGCAGCACAGCGTTTCCCTAGAGACGATGACGGAAAGCCATTGGCGCGACGCCGACCGCGACCGCTTCGCCGCGGCCTGGCTGGCGGAGCTTGCCGAGATCCTAGAGTTCACGGAAGGCACGATCCACGTCGTGGCGGGCTTGCTGCTGCCGATTTGGAAGCGACTACCGAACGAATCGACCCGCGTCTATCGGCTCCAGACCGATGCGGGCGAACGCATCATCGGCCGCAAGGTGTCTGCCGCCTGGGTCGCAAACGTCCTTGTAGCGGAAGCGCCTTCGTTGACGCCGGATGCTGCCTTTGCCGCGCTCGTGGAGGGACGGACCGTCCTCGAGCTTGCGGAGGGGCTCCAGCTTCGCCGTGCCCGGGTGATGGGTGCGCACCGTATCGAACTGTCGGGCTTCAACGACACCATGCGCGATCGCTTGCGGGCTTACGGCCTCTTTGGAGAGATTATCTCCTGGAAGCTGCGCATGTTCGTGCCGACGGACGCAAGCGGCGTCGAGATCCTGTCGAAGGTGCTCGATAGCTATCCGGTTGCGCGCATCGGTGAGCGGGAGGCCGCCTGATGCCCCGCGATGCTTCCGAACTGGCAGGCCGCCTCGCGCGCGAGGCGGAGGCGGTGTGCCGACACTATCTCTCCAATGGCAAGCGGGCGGGCCGGTACTGGCTGGTCGGCGACGTCCACAACACCCCGGGCCGCTCGCTATTCGTGCGGCTCCAGGAATCGCCGAAGGGGCCGGCGGGCAAGTGGACCGATGCGGCAACGGGGGAACATGGCGACCTCCTCGACATCATCCGCGAAAGCCTGGCTTTGCGAGACTTCCACGAGGTCGCCGAGGAGGCGAGGCGATTTCTGAGGCTGCCTCGTACTGAACCGGAACTCCTGCCGAAACCCGTTCGTACGTTAGCACCGGCTGGATCGCAAGGGGCGGCGAGACGGCTCTTTGTTACATCGCAACCGATCGAGCGGACCGTGGTCGAGGCATATTTGCAGCGTCGCGGAATAGCCCGCGTGCACCATGGTGGCAGTCTGCGTTTCCATCCGCGCTGCTATTATCGGCCCGATGAACACCTGCCGACCGAGACTTGGCCGGCGATGATCGCCTGCGTCACGGACCTCGAAGGCAGGATCACCGGCGTGCACCGCACCTGGCTCGATCCGGACAGCTTCGATCGTGTTCGGCTCGGCAAGGCTCCGATCGATACGCCACGACGCGCGATGGGTGATCTCCTTGGGAACGCGGTTCGCTTCGGCGTAGTGGACGACGTGGTCGCTGCTGGCGAGGGCATTGAGACCATGCTGTCGCTGCGCTACGTGCTGCCGACTATGCCAATGGCGGCCGCGCTTTCAGCCAATCACCTCTCGGCCATGTTGCTGCCCTCGAGCCTGCGCCGGCTCTATATCGCCCGCGACTCCGATGCCGCCGGCGATGCGGTGCATGCTATTCTCAGCCAGCGCGCAGCAGACGCGGGCATTGAAGCGGTCGCGCTGTCGCCGCGGTTGGGGGACTTCAACGAAGATCTGCACGTTTTCGGCCTCGATTCCATACGGGCAGCATTGCGGCTTCAGCTCGTGCCAGAGGACGTCGTTCGCTTCCTGCATTCGTCGGGGGCCGTCGCAGAATAGCTTCCGGTGTTCGATCGATGCTGCCACGTCGGTCATAGGCGAGGCCAATACCGGAAGAGGACGCGACCTCGGCCTTCTAGAGGGCGATCGGACGGCAAGCGGCCCGGGCCGGCAATGGCTGCGTCCGGCTATTTTCCGCCGCGCGCAGCGATGTGAGGACACATCATACGTTGGGCCAGCGCGCTTTGCATCGCGAAGCAAAATAGCCGGCCTCCGCCATCCTCCGCTGCCGCTTCGGCCCTTTCGGGTTCTGGCCGTTCCGCCTGCCGTTAGAGGATCGCCACGAAGGCCGCGATGGTCGCGGCCGATCCGGCAAAGGACCTATTCCCATGACCGACCATGACGACATCGAACCGCCGCACGCCTCTTCTCCAACCGACCACGTCCTCACCGAATTACAGCTCTTCGGCTATCGTCCCTTCGACGACCAGCCCGATCCAAGACCGCTTCCCGACGGCAAGATGATCGTCGGCGCCGTAGTGGATATCTTTGACGCCTTTGTTGCGACCCTGAACGACACGCGGCTTGAGCCAGACCTTGACGATCTGCTCTGGTCGACCGTGAACCTGTTCCACCGTGCCGTCGATCGCATCGAACGCCAGCTCGACGACAACGAACAGGCGCAGCACAAGAGTCAACGCGAGCAGAACGGCTCCGAAGTACGATCGGTCGAACTCGAGCGCCTGACGGCCGAAGGCATCACGCTGATCGAGCGCCGCAATTGCCTGGAACTGTTCCGCGATCACGCCATCGAGCGATTTGAGGTCCACACCGGTTCAGCTTGGCGTCCTCGGTCGGGATCATTGGTCAATCACCGCACGCTCACCGCGGCAATGATCGACTCCCGCGACTTCATCGCCGCCAAGCGCCGCGCCGAGACTGAGGTCATGTTGCCACCAGGACCGAAAATCGCACTCACCGGTGGGCTCGACTTCAACGACCACCACCTCATCTGGGATCGCCTCGACAAGGTTCATGCCAAGCACCCCAGCATGGTCCTCCTCCATGGCGGCTCCCCAAAAGGCGCTGAACTCATCGCCTCCAAATGGGCGACCAATCGCAAGGTGCCTCAGATCGCCTTCAAGCCCGACTGGACGAAGCATGTCAAGGCAGCGCCGTTCAAGCGCAACGACACGATGCTCGAGCTTCTGCCGATCGGCGTCATGCATTTCCCGGGCACGGGAATCCAGGACAACCTCGCCGACAAGGCGAAGCGGCTCGGCATCCCCGTCTGGAGGTTCGGCGGCGCGTGAGCGCCGTCGGACTTGACATCGAGACAACCAAGCCGGAGTTGCATGCCGCAACTCCGCCTCGTTTCGATTTTACCTCCGAAACTGCGCCGTGGTGGTGGTGGAAGGCGCGACCGGTACATCTATGCACATGGAGCCACCACCATGCTCGCGCTTGGGCTTGTTCTCAACACACTCGGCATTGGCTTATTCTGCTGGGCGATCTTTGCGCTCGCGGTGTACGCTTTGCCGTTTTTCGTCGCACTCAGCGTCGGAATGCTGGCATTTGATGGCGCAGGCGTCGTCGGCGCGCTGCTTATCGGATTGGCCTCCGGCGCACTGACGCTTGCTGTCGGTCAGGTCGCCGTCACGGTTAGTCGGGTCCGGACCTTGCGCGTCGCGATCGCAACCGCATTCGCGGTCCCTGCAGCAATCGCTGGCTATCATGTGGTGTTTGCCCTCTCGCAGATCGGGGTGCCTTCGCTGGCTTGGCGCGAGGCCTTCGCTTGCGGAGGTGCGGTTTGCATCGGCGGCACGGCGTGGACGCTTGACCGTTTTCGCGGAGACGCGCCCGTCGGAGTCGGCCGGGGTGGTGGAGCATGCGCCTCAACCAGTTCTCACAGCCGCCACGCAAGAGTGATGAGGCATCGTCGCCATCATCGGTCGAAGGTCGCACAGGGCGCCACGTTGAACGAAGGGGTCGTCGAGCTTGAGTGAGAAGTAACAGGGCTTCTCCTCGGAGCGCTTTAAGCAAGCCTACCAATCTATGTCTGGCCCACATGGCTGCGGTGGAGCGGCACGCCGCGCTCGATCATTCCTTCCGGGACCGATACCGCCCTTTGCAGCAGATTGTTTCTCTTTCTGCGCCGAACCGTACCAACCCCTTGTTCAGCAGAACCGAGATTCGCCAAATCTTCTCCGAAGATTGCGGTTCAGCACGCGGACGCACGTGGCCTCTTTGATGGCTTGATCTGGCCGAAGACCGGCTGCGCCTCGATCGTTTGAGCCGCAACGCCGTTGACGCGACTTTCTTCCCCTGGGCTTCGCCCATTCCTCGCGAGACAAGAAAGTCGCCACAACGACGTCCTCCGCTGCGCTCCGGCCCGCGAGCGGGTGCGTCGCCGATCGTCTTCGGCCTCTAGATCGCCATCGAGGCCGCGGTGGTCGCGGGCTCGAAACACAACAGGAGAAGTGACATGGCTAACATCGGTTCTTTCAAGAAAGTCGGCAACGATTTCCAGGGCGAGATCATCACCCTGAGCTTGCAGGCCAAGGGCGTCCGCATCGTCGCTGAGGCCAATCGCTCCAACGAGAACGCGCCCAGCCACCGCATCTACGTGGGTAGGGCGGAGATCGGGGCGGCCTGGTCGAAGCGCTCCGACGAGGGCCGTGATTACCTCTCGCTCAAGCTCGACGATCCGTCCTTCAACGCTCCGATCTACGCGAACCTGTTCGATGACGAAGGCGGCGAGGGCTACACCCTGCTCTGGTCGCGGCCGCGCAAGAACGGGGAGTGAGGCTCGCTCTAACCCCCGCCCGAGTTGATCGGGCGGGGTCCCTTTGGAACCTAAAGCCGCAATCATCAATGGCGCGGTCGATTTTTTATGATTTTCGCATTTTAGAGCGCGCGGTGCCGCTACCGATCTGCGTGGCCATAAAGTCGCTCTTGCAGCAGTGCTATTTCTTCTTGGAACGTAGGCTTCGCTGGCTTGCGGCCGTTAGGCAAAGTCTTGGATGTCGTCGCTCCTCTGGATGGCTGAACATAGACTTCAGATAAAAGAACACCAGCGTCTCGGCCAGCCGGTCGAGAAGATCAATGTCGGCTTCCCAGATTGCCTCTCAAGACCACCCATATATGAGCGGTCAAGCCGGCGTCGTACGCAAGTTGCTCTTGCTGCATCGGACGCCTTGCCGAGCCGGGTGCGGAGCGCGTCTGCCTCACATGTCGACTTCTGTTCCGTGGAACTGGCGCTCGATGCAGACTTTGAACTCCGTGCCAATACCTCTCTTGTTTCCGCTTCGCCTGTTTGGCTTAAGTGGAGGCTGAGGCAGCACGTTCTGTATCGGACCGAACACGTGGCGCGCTAGCGGGACCCTTCGGGAGCAGGCGGATCGCTATCGCGTGAAACCCATCGAAGAAGGCACCCGGATGCAGGATTTGAGCGTGAACACGCGCTCATTGCATTAATCAACACTAGAATATTGTTACGGTCAGCCCAGAGCAATCACATGCAATCGGAGAGAGCATGTTCGGCGACCGTTACCTCGGCGAAGCTCGCAGCGTCGATCCTCTTTGGGAGCTCTTTCCAGTAGTGCAACAGCGCGCAGGTTCTAAGCGAGATGGCAGGGCTTTGTACAAAACTTTCCCATCTGAAGCCCAGACGACGCACTCACGTGCGAAACAAGATTGTTCGTTCGCTACGTACCGTGTTTGTCGAAGCAAAGGCCCCCAAATTTGCCATGCCTCTGCGCGACATGGGCACGAAACTCGGCGGGGAGTGAGCTGGCCAAGTCAGCCCGCCGGCGCGGCGTGAACTGCGAGAGAAGTTCATCTGAGCAGCGATGCCGGCGGGCTGAACGAGTAGAGGATTGGAGATCTTTGTGAATTGGCAGCGGCCGGGTTGATCGCTACAGGCGGGGCACAGGCCAATCTTCCAAAGCGAAAGCAGTTGAGTGCGTGAAGCTATCGGTCCGACAGTACTTGATCGAGAGCCTCGTCTGGTGCTTGTAGCATGATCCTTCGGAAAATCGGTGAAAACTTTGCGCTAACGCGGTCCTGCGGGTCCGGATCATGGTCTACTTTCGCGGCAGCGGTGGGATGAGTATTTTCGACCAGGAAAGCGTACTGAGCGTCCATCACTGGACCGACAATCTCTTCAGCTTCACCACGACGCGGAATCCGTCGTTCCGCTTCCGCAGCGGCGAATTCACCAGGATTGGCTTCAAGATCGACGAGAAGCCGCTGCTGCGTGCCCGCAGCCTCGCCAGCGCCCATTACGAGGACCGGCTGGAATTTTTCTCGATCAAAGTGCCGGATGCTCCCTTAACTTCGCGTCTGCAGCATCTGAAGGAGGGTGACGAGATCATCGTCAGCCGCGAGGCGACGGGGACGCTGGTCATCGATAACCTGGAGGACGGGCGTAATCTCTATCTGATCGGCACCGGCACCGGGCTTGCGCCGTTCCTGAGCGTGATCAAGGATCCCGAAACCTATCTACGATTCGAGAATGTCGTGCTGCTGCATGGCTGCCGCCGCGTCGCCGAGCTCGCCTATGGCGAGATGATCACGGAAAAACTGCCGAGCGACGAGCTGGTCGGCGACTTCGTGCGCTACCAGCTGATCTATTATCCGACCGTGACGCGCGATAGATTTTGTAACCGCGGCCGGATCACCGACCTGATCGAGTCAGGCAAGCTGTTTACCGAAATCGAGCTGCCGGAACTGGAGCCGCAGCATGACCGCGTCATGATCTGTGGCAGCCCCGCCCTGGTGCGCGATGCCCGCGAGCTATTGGCATCGAAGGGCTTTGTCGAAGGCGATCACGGCGCGCCGGCGCAATTCGTGTTTGAAAAGGAGTTCGCTGAACGCAATACTTTGAGCTCTTCTCGGAAAAGGGGTCTACATGAACCATGACGGCAAGTAAGAATCGCCATGAAGCCTCTGCAATAACAGACGAACGGCGCGAGCTGGAGCGCTGCAAGCAAGAGATCCTCCGTCTCTCACAACTGGTTATATTTCTCAAACGGCGGCTTGTGCAGCTTTCTGAAATCGTCTTACGCAACGTCGTAAAGAGTGCCGGGGGCGGAGAAGCGGAACGTTCGTGACACTCTGAGCGACGCCGAAGTAACGCGGTGTTTCCCAGCAGCGTGGCTGCCTGGCTTTGGGCGGCGGGAGCAGCTCGGCCCTTGTGCTCCATGGGGGGCTCTCAAATTTTCAGTCGGAAGCGCGGTTATGGCGCGACAATCAGGATGAGAGCGCGTCTCACCTTGAACGCCGCCGCCACGCGGTGCCATATGAGGGCTAATGTTCAACCGTGACGGTGAAATCTGGCCTCAACTTGCGGCCTATCTCTGCGCTGTGATTGTTGCGGTGTCTGTGTTGTACGGCATTGGGCGACTTCTAACAGGGGACAATCTTGAACTGTTCCCAACCTCGGATGCGCGAGGGGGTACCTTTTATTGGATGAATCGCACGCGTCGTAAGCGAATGAGTTGCGGGAGCGGTCAAACGGAATCCGCTACCGGTCCAGCCGTGAAAATGGCATTGCAATGAAGTCATTTTGTCTTATGCGTTTTTGGCGGGACAAGGCTGGGGCGACCTCAGCTGAGTACGCCTGATCGTGGCCGGGATTTCTGCTACTCTTGTCCTTGGGCTGACTGTTCTTGGCACCAACCGCAATGTTGCTTCCAGTTCCTCACCTTCACCAAACGTTTCGGCGCGCCAGCTCGACAAGTTGGATCTCGTACGTGAACTCAGCAATGATAGGCAAGGCGAATGACCGTCAGCAAATATCAGTTCAGGCACGAGCTGCGGCAGCTGATCGAGAAGCACATGAGCTCCTCAAGCACATTCGAAGACTACGTGCTGATCACAGGGGAGCTGGAAGAGGCGAAGAACAGGCTGGAGCTGGACGCCGAGAAATTCCCGGACGAGGAGGTCGACGCCTGTGAATTATAGCGCCGGCCCGAGCGCTCAATCCTCGGGCGGAGGCTCAATTGGAATGGCAAAGCCCGCCCATAACGGGGCCGACTATGACCATCGTCTTTAAGCCCCTAGTGTCCGGGTCCTCATAGGAGAATTGCCGGGTGAACTGCTCATAGTTTTCCTTGTGGTGCACAATAAGGCTGAGATAGGCGCAGCGTGGTCGAAGCGCTCCGGGAAGGGGCGCGACTAGCTCGCTCAAGCTCGACGCCCTTCGTTCAACGCGCCGATCTACGCGAACTTCGACGGCAAAGGCGGCGAATGTTACACCCTGCTCTGGTCGCGTCCGCGCAAGAACGGAGAGTGAGGCTTATTATCGCCCCGCCCGAACTGCTCGGGCGGGGCTCGCTCTTGGAGAAAAGCCGATTGAGCAAAGCTGCAGCTGGATCGGCTTGGTCGAGTTGATTTTCGCTCGTTTAAGACGCGCACTTACGCGGCGCTTGTCCGCGCGGCTTGACCTCGCCCAATGCTATTGCTTCTTGGAACGTAGACGCGCTGACTTGCGACCTTTAGGCAACGTCTCGGGTGTCGCCGCTCCCTTGGGTGGCTGAACAAAGAATTCAGATAAATGAACACCCAGCGTCTCGGCGAGCCGGTCGAGAAGATCAATTGTCGGATTCTCAGATTGCCGCTCAAGGCCGCTCATATATGAGCGGTCAATCCCGGCATCGTAGGCCAGTTGCTCTTGCGGAATACCGCGATCCACGCGGATCCGGCGCACATTCCAGGCCACGAGCGCACGAGCTTTCATGCGCTCAAACAGCCATTAGGCAGACCATCAAACCACTGGCTATAACCGAACTATTTTGGTAAGTTTCGCTTACGATGCAGATTAGCGAAGTGCGCATAAGCCTACATGACGAAGCCACCGTTAGATCCCGACGTCGCGGATGTCGCGCCGCATGCGCCGGTGCTGACGACCTATGACGAGCAGCATCTGGTAACGTATTGGCGACTTCTTGATGCCGAGACTGACGGCGCCGATTGGAAAGAAGTGGCTCGGATTGTGTTGCACATCGATCCGGATCGCGAACCGGCTCGCGCCCGCAATGCGTTTGATAGTCATCTGGCGCGAGCAAAATGGATGGCAGACCACGGCTACCGCGACTTGCTTCGCGGCGGCGCGCCTAAGTAGCAAAATCTGTCATGAAGAATTCGCGCTCGAGAACAGATTTCCCCGCTGACGTGTGATCGCCTGCAGGCATCACGCAATGCATAATTGGTGACTTCCCCAACAATCCCAAGCTTCATAGACATTGCGCCGCAATCGACTTGCGGCAGGAGATCACAGCAATGTCCGAGTTCGACTGGCGCTCACCGGAGGCGTATCAGCACGCTATCAAGTCGGGCGAGATGGCGGATTTCGCCTGGGAGTCACTGCGGCGCAGCCCTAACTATCGAGCTTCCTATCGTCAAAATCGATCGCAGATGACTTCCGAATTCCGAAGGAGATGGGGCGTCTGCTTTCGCCCATGACCCGCAGGGGTCCTTTTACCAACAGACAATCTTCTGGGCACCTGAGGCGTTGCCGACGGTGGTGCCGGTCGTTCAGCGCACGTCCGGCTCAAAAGCGCTCGGCGCGAGGCTACCGCTTCCCGACCTTTCATCGGGCACCATCAGACAGGCATCTGACGGCTGGCATGCCGTATTGCGCATTCAAGGGGCACAACATCATCTCTGGCTGAAAGAGGCGCCGCAGTTTGGTGCCTCTTATGCGGCCGAACTGCCGCTCGATGCGGACTTTGAGATCCGCGCCCATGCCTCACATCGGCTGTGGCGCGCAATCAACGGCCGCCGGCCGGGACCTCCCCTTCATCAGCTTTCGGCGCAGCGGCGCGAACGACTCGTCTTGGTGCTGCGAGCGCTCGATGGACACATGGATGGCGCTTCCTATCGCGTCATCGCCGAGGTGCTGTTCGGCCGAAAACGCATCCCTGAGCGCGCCTGGAAAACCCACGAATTGCGCAGCCGGACCATCCGCCTGGTGCAGGCTGGCTTGGCTCTGATGCGCGGCGGCTATCGCGCATTGCTACGTCCCTCATCTCGCAAGGAGTAGAGCAGGGGTGCCGAAAATCATCGCTCGATCTTCGGCATCCCCCTAAGCACTCTTACTGCGCCATCGTGACCGTCGATGCGCGGCCCGAGCCGGCCGCGCTCCAGACGACCACGGAGCCTCGCAAATGCCCGATCCGAACGCCGGCCTGCCGCCGCGATACCTGCGCACGCCCGAAGCGGCGCGCTTTCTCGGACTCTCCGGCCGAACCCTGGAAAAGCACCGCACCTATGGGACAGGTCCGACCTACCGCAAGCTCGGCGGTCGCGTTGTGTATGCGCTCGAGGACCTGAAGGCGTGGGTTGACCGCGGCGCCAAAACGTCCACTCGCGATCCCGGCACAGGCACGGTCCTGCCCGCGAAACGGCACACACCCGTTCCGTATGCCGGCAAGGAGCGGCGCTGACCCATGCCGGACAGCAACTCCACTGCAAGCAGGAGGCGGCGATCAGAGCGCGACCAACTCGATCTGTTTCGCGCCCTCCCGGGCGATCTGGCGCCACGCGACGCGCAAGACCTGATGGCGTATCCGTTCTTTTCGCTGGCAAAGTCGAGGCGCATTGTGCCCATCGATTTCCGCGCAGGCACCACCACCATTCGTGTCGAAGCCGTGCCGGAACATGGCATGGCGACGATTTGGGACGCGGACGTTCTGATCTGGGCTGCCTCGCAGATTGTCGAAGCCCGTGATGCCGGCCTGAAAACGTCCCGGCTGATGGCAGCGACGCCTTATGAGATCCTGACCTTCGTCGGCCGCGGCACCAGCGTGCGCGACTACGACCGCCTGAAGGCTGCGCTCGACCGGTTGCAATCGACCACTGTGGTGACATCGATCCGGCAGCCGAGCGAGCGGCGGCGGTATCGGTTCTCCTGGATCAACGAATGGAAAGAGACAGCCGATCCGCACGGACATGCCCGTGGAATCGAGCTGATCCTGCCCGATTGGTTCTACACGGGCGTTCTCGATGAAGCGCTCGTGCTGACGATTGACCGCGCGTATTTCGATCTAACCGGCGGGCTGGAGCGTTGGCTCTATCGGCTGGTGCGCAAGCATGGCGGTCGTCAGGGCGGTGGCTGGAGCTTCGACGTCGTACATCTCCACGCCAAATCCGGCAGCTTATCGCCAATCAAGCACTTTGCTTACGACCTGCGCCAGATCGTCCGTCGGCAGACGCTGCCGGGTTACAAACTTATCATCACGCAGGACCCAAACGGTGCCGAGCGACTGAATTTCGCACCAGTCCCCATCGGTCCGTTGAGCAAGCGACTGCTCAAGCGTGGCCTCGTCCTTCCTGCTGGGGATAAGCTGTGAATTCGCTCGTGCTATCAGGGACCAGAACCCTCGTGCCATCGGGGACCCGATGCTCGTGCTATCGGGGACCGGAATCAGAGCTAAGGTTCTGCGGCGTCAAGACTTCCTGCTCCCGTAACTTTGCTAACATACTGACACTAACTTCTTGTTGTGAATCAGTGCGCTGTGAACAAGTCGATCGTGCGTGCAACGAGAATGCCACATGCGCTTACTCTGTCGCGCGCAAAACCTTCCTGCAATGCGAATCTGTTCTCCAATCTGCGCGTGCAAGCACGATCGCGCGCAAAATCACGCGATCACCAGCATCGGCATCACCGCATCACGCTCATCGCTTTCCTTTGCGGCAGCTCGCTCGTCGAGGAGAACTCGCTAACGTCCCTGGTTGGCCCGACGGCCACCACATGCCGGAATCTGGAGAATGGGCGGTCAGGCTAACCAGCGTCGTGCATGATAACCTCACAGCTCTGCATGAAGCCGCCGGCAAGAATAGCTGCGATCTCACCCACATCCCCGTCCCCTCGGGAGACGCCGCTCCGCCGTGGCGGAAGAAGAAGACGCGCGTGGAAGCGGCCGGGTCGCGGAGGCCCTTAAGCCGTCGCAGCGACCCGGCCGAGCTTGCCGCCGGCGCCGAACCGGAAGGTGGTGCCACTGGTCCAGATCTTGTGCAGCAACACGGCGAGCGCGCGCGCCACTGCGGTCGCAGCGCGCTTCAGACCCTTCTTCCTGGCCAGCCGCAGGCCCCACAGCCGCAGCTTAAAGTTCTTCGGAATGCGCGGGAGGATCGCGATCGCCGCCTCGTACGGCATTGCCCGCGTCAGCTCGTCGCCGCATTTGGAGATGCTGCCGATCCGGTCGGTCTGGCCGGATTGATAGCGCCGCGGCGTCAGCCCGCAATGGGCGCCGACATTGGTCGACTTCTTAAATCGCGCCGGATCATCGACCGTGGCGCGGAACGTCAGCGCCACGCGGTGCAGTTTTGCCAACTGCTGCCGCATGGCGCTGCGGGCGTCCAACAGCGGCGCGACGATCGCTTCCAATTCCTTCTTCCCGGCCAAGAGATCGCGCACCCGCGCATCAAAACGGCCGACCGAGATCTCGCCGACTTTGAAGCCGAACGGGCGCAACAGGCCGCGGATCATGTTCTCCGTGTCCAGCACTTTGCCGAGCATCGCCTTGCGGGCGACCAGCAGCGCCCGCGACGTCTGTGCGCTCTCCGACCTGACATGAACCGCGCGGAACCAGCCAGTGCGCATCATCTGCGCAGTGTCTTTTGCGTCGTTGCGGTCCGTCTTGTTCAGCATCGCGTTCGGCGCCGCCTTGGCGTGCCGGTTCTCGATGCGGATCATCGGGAGGCCCTTTTCGGCAAGCGCCGTGAACAGCCAGGTCCTGAACGAGAACGCTTCCGACAGTTCGATCGTGTCTGGATCGGCGTCCAGGTTCGCCTCTCAGACGACCTTGCCGTCGCCGTCGACCACACAAATGTTCGTCGCCTCCCGCGACACCCCGAACCCTACATAGAAGTTGCGCCCCCGTTGCCGACTGCCGGAACGCACCGCGCGTTCCATTCGCGAATCGTCGCGAGGCATCATCGTCGCAATGCGACCGGCGATGGGGCACCGGTCAGTACCCCGGCTAACCTCGAGTCCTTCGGACTCCTTCTAACGAATTGGAGCACTCGGCTGCGATCCTTGACAGCAGCAGGAGCGCTGCAACGCTTGGACAAGCCGATCATCGATCCTTCATCACAACCGTTCTGCCGAAACCAAGGCTCTGACGTCGATGCGCTGGCGACAGCGCACCCGTTGGCATGTCCAAATTCCTCTCAAAACTATGGAGTGGCCAGGTGAGCGACCTCACAACTGTTGAACTCTTGTGGCTCGAGAAGCGGATCGAGAACCGAATCCGGTTCGGCAAGCCTGTATCGGAGAAGATCATTGACCAGCACCGCCGCATTCTCTCGTTTATGCCCGGCAGCATCTTCGCGTTCGTGCGCTGGACATCCAATGACTTCGGAACCATCCTGTCTCGTATCGACATTCTGCGCGCGATCGCGCCGGGGCAGCGGTATTCGACCGTGCCTTGGGTCAGCCCTGGCGGCGAAAGCCTGCTGCGACTGGCTGGCTGGCCAAAGGTCGAGCGCGTTCTCCAGCTGATCGACGCCGTGGAGTCATTCGGCATCGATCCAGCCGATGCAGCCCCCGAGTATTGGCATCACGTCCACAACCGTCTTTCCGTCAACGAAACGCCACGAGCTTATACGCGTGCGCGCCACCAGGGGTGGCTCCACCGGCGCAGGATGGTGTTCTGATGGGACGGCCAAGGATCATCCTTGCGATATGTGGGGCCACAATGCTCGCGCTTTGGCCGGTCACCGACACCTCACTATCGTACATCTGGAACGCTTCCGAAAGTGTGCCGATCGGCCTCTACCGTTTGCAAGGGACCGCACGATTGCACATCACTGAGCTCGTGGCCGTTCGGGCACCAGAGCCGCTTGCGAGCTTCCTCGACTTCAACGGCTATTTGCCGAGCGGTCTTCCGATGCTCAAGCGTGTGCTGGCGTTGCCCGGGCAAACCGTCTGCAGAACGGGTCTCACAATCGTCGTCGACGGCATCGAAATGGGCCAGGCACGCGAGCGCGACCGCCGTGGCAGTCCGTTGCCGGCGTGGCGGGGCTGCCGGGTCGTCGCTGAGGACCAAGTGTTTCTCATGAACTGGCAATCGGACGAGTCCTTGGACGGCAGATATTTCGGACCGCTCCCGATATCGGCCGTCATCGGGCAAGCGGTACCGGTGTGGACCAGGGAGGACTGACAAATGCCGGCATTGCTCCACTGGGTTGCGGTTTCTCTAGTCGGCCGATCGCGCCGTCATTCCTCCATCCCGGCCGAATTGTCGGCAATCGGCGCGCGTCGCGGCCGTCTCGCGCCGTCTCAGTGCCGGCCGGGAAGAGCTCTGTCCTCGGCGGCTGTCCGCACATTGCTATCTCGAGCCGCTGCTTGCTTTTTTGGAATTCTGCTGACGTTCGGAGCGCCATCGGCCGGCAGAGCGGAGGTTGGATCGCGCGCACAAGCTGCGCGCTCCTCAAACCTGCTTCCAGGCCGTGCATACGCCGCGTTCGTGACCGAAGCCTCGCATCGGTTCGCGGTCCCGGAGCATTGGATCCGTGCTGTCATGCAGGCCGAAAGCGGTGGTAATGCGCATGCCATATCACCTCGCGGAGCGCTCGGGTTGATGCAAATCATGCCCGCGACCTGGGTCGAGCTTAGCGTTCGTTACGATCTCGGTATCGATCCGTTTGATCCTCACGACAACATTATGGCTGCGGCAGCATACCTTCGCGAGATGCTCGATCGTTTCGGATCGGAAGGGTTTCTCGCAGCCTATAATGCTGGACCCAGACGGTACGAGGAGCACCTGGTCACCGGTCGAGCGCTTCCGGATGAAACACAGATCTACATCGCTACACTCGCACCATTGATCGGTATTGAGCAGCGCAACCGCGGTGGTTCGGCTGCCAGACGCTTCGCCGCGTGGCAGCAAGCGCCACTCCGTGTTGAGCGGTCCAAGAGCTTATCGGCTGACAACACCGACTCGGCATCCGGCGTCCGCACAATGAATTCGTCGAAAGCAGCGCCTAGGGCGGGTGCAACTGCACTCGTCCCTTTCGCGACGGGCCCGTTTGTGCGGCGATCAGACGAGGTGAAGTCCCGATGATCGCAATCGCATTTCGTCGCATGATGTCGAAGCTAGTCGCAACGTTGAGAGTGGTTGGCAGAGAGCCGAGAGTGGGCGACCGGGGAGGGCAGGATAAAAGCCGCAAGGTGCGGCCGGTCGGTTGTGGGCGAAACTGCATCGATTTCAATGATCCGGAAAACATTGAGAATGGCCGACACAACTTGCGATTTGCGGCAACTCCCCGTTGTCGCTCGGTTTTCGACACGTTCCGGCGGGCAAGATGACCGGTCACGACGATTTCCGCATCCGCCCAGGCCGCATCCGTTCGACGCGCGCGCCCCGGACGAAGCCGTTCTTGGCGCAGACGCTAAGAGCTGCTCAGAGGGCCGGCGGTCTCTCGCGGGGTAGCCGCAGCCGTGGCAGCAAGTTTGGGCGCGGTCGCGCGGCGAGCCTTGCCGCGACGCGGCTCCTCAACAACCGCGCGCGATCCGCCATGGTCAAGGCGCGGGTCGTGCGCCGGATGCGTTCGCCGGGCGCGATGCGCGCGCATATCGGTTATCTCCAGCGCGACGGCGTCACCCGCGATGGGACCCCGGGCAAGCTCTTTGACGCGGCGGGCGATGACGCCGACGGCCGCGCGTTCGCCGAGCGCTGCGAGGGCGACCGGCATCACTTCCGGTTCATCGTCTCGCCGGACGATGCTGGCGAACTCGCGAACTTGCGGATCTTTACCCGGGAGCTGATGGATCAGGCCTCGCGCGACCTCGGCACCCGCCTCGATTGGGTTGCGGTCGATCATTGGAACACCGAGCACCCGCATGTCCACATCCTGGTGCGCGGCCGCGCGGATGACGGAAATGACCTTGTCATCAGCCGTGACTACATCTCGACAGGCTTGCGCGCCCGGGCCGGCGATCTCGTCACGCGCGAGCTTGGCCCTCGATCGGAGCTCGAGATCCGCCAAGTCCTTGAAGCGGAGGTGACGGCCGAACGCTGGACCAGGCTCGACCGGGCGCTTGCCCGCGAAGCGGGTGCGGCGGACGGGGTGATCGATCTGAGGCCGGACGGGATTGCCGGGGG
This sequence comes from Bradyrhizobium sp. Ken01, assembly GCF_055807355.1. Taxonomy (NCBI): domain Bacteria; kingdom Pseudomonadati; phylum Pseudomonadota; class Alphaproteobacteria; order Hyphomicrobiales; family Nitrobacteraceae; genus Bradyrhizobium; species Bradyrhizobium sp. Ken01. The sequence continues at coordinate 8,411 of NZ_JBVVPC010000018.1, read as the reverse complement.
CGACCCCTTACGGGAGATTCGCATCGGGCGGATGCGGACACTCGAGCGGCTTGGCGTGGCCGCGCCCGCCGGTCCTGCGCAGTGGGTACTGGCCGCAGATGCCCAGCCGCGGCTGCGTGCGCTCGGTGAGCGCGGCGACATCATCAAGCGGCTGCACAATACAATCGCGAAGGATGGCCCGGCGCGCGCGCCCTCGTCCTGGGCACTCGAGGGCGAACGCCATGGCGAACCGGTCATCGGCCGTCTTATGGCGCGCGGGCTCGACGACGAGCTCAGGGGCACGGCCTTTGCCATTGTCGACGGGATCGACGGGCGCGTGCATCACCTGAAACTCCCCGATATCGAGTCGGCTGGCAACGGGCCGATCGGCGCCATTGTGGAGTTCCGGCGCTTTGACGATGCGCGCGGTCGAGCACGGATCGCGCTCGTTGTGCGCTCGGACGTGGCGCTCGAGCAGCAGGTCTCGGCGGAGGGAGCGACCTGGCTCGACCGACAGCTTGTGGCACGCGAGCCTACCGATCTCTCACGCGCTGGCTTTGGCGCCGAGGTGCGGACCGCGCTCGAGCGGCGGATCGACGTCCTGGCAGAGCAGGGACTTGCTCGCCGTAACGGCGAAAAGGTCACACTCGGTCGCAACCTGGTCGAGACCCTTCGCCGCCGTGAGTTGGAAGCCGTCGGACGACGTCTGGCCGAGGAATCAGGGCTTGCGCATTTGGCCGCCGATGCAGGTGAGCAGATTTCGGGGGTCTATCGCCGGCGCCTATCGTTGGCCTCTGGACGTTTCGCCATGATCGACAATGGGCTTGGTTTCCAGCTCGTGCCGTGGACGCCTTCACTTGAGCACCAACTGGGAAAACAAGTAAGCGGCATCGCGGGACCGGCCAATGTCGAGTGGAGCTTTGGACGCAAACGGGGGCTCGCGCTCTGACCCGTCGATTTCTGCTTTGGGGCGCCGGCAGTTGCTGGGCACGACGGGCTATCATTGAGCCGCACATCGTTCCTATTCAAGCCGAACCCTGTTCGCGTCAAGGGAGCAATCTTGAGGGTCCGGCATGACGACCGGATCTCCATTTCTCAACGAGAGCTGGCAGAGTTCATGAGGTTTTGAGACGATCCTACCCGCTCAATGTTGAGGCGGTTGGCTTCATCAAGTCGTAACAGTGGAATGTAGGCCGACTACCTTAGGCCATCCCTTGTACACGCCGACGTCAGCCCACCAGTTAGAATGATCGGATATTGCCATTCGGACCGCAGGATTTAGCCGTCAACTTAGCATGCATTGCACCAATCGAGATTTGAATCCCCCTTAGGATTGGATATCGAGCAGCTGCCACTCTCGGCCATCACCAGCCTGCAGCAAACTCAAAAGGGACATCATCAGGGAGCTGCCACACGTGATGTCGAAAGGCGCATGCTAGTGGCGCGTCTCAGCCTTCCTCTCGGCCTGGACAGCCGGTACCAAATGCACGACTCGATAGCCGTTCTTGTGCAGATATCGCAGCAACGCAGGTATCATTGCAGCAGTGCGGGCTTGGGCATCGTGCAGGAGGATGATGCCCTTTCTCGCGCTCTCTAGCTGCACAATCACATTCATGAGCTCTTGGTCTGGGCTAATGTCTTCCCAATCGCTCGCCCAAAGGTCGGTTCCGAACACGACGATCCCGCGCGACTGCAACGCGTCCAGCATTGCAGGCGATGAGTCGAAATGGGGAAAGCGGAAGAATGGCGTCGAAGGGACGTTGGTCGACAAGCCCTCGAGTGCGAGCTCATCAGCCGCAATGCCGCGATCGATATCGTCCATTGCCTGCTCGAACGGCATCTTGGACATCATCTGGTGCGACCAGCTATGGTGCGCAATGCTGTGGCCCTGTGAGGCGATGCGGCGGACGAGCTCGGGAAATTCTGCCGAGGATCTGCCGACAAGGAAGAAGGTGGCCCGCACGCATTCCTGCCCGAGCGCTTCCAGCACCTTTTGTGTGTTCGGCGGCCTCGGACCGTCATCGAAGGTGAGGACGACCTCGTGATCTGCCAGAGGAAGGGTCTTCGGAAACTCATTCGATCCCACGCGCGGATAGGCCTTCGGATCGACAGCGAGTACGCGCGACGTTCCCAATGCGTCCTGCCGCGGGCAGTCGGTCGCGCTAGCGATGCCATTGCAGGCGAACGCCACGGCCGCAGCGCCGGCAAGCCATGATGCCAATCTGTTCAAACGCCTGTTTGCCATCGCCCCCGGCGCGACTTTGCTTGCTGCGCAAACCCGTGCGCGCCGTACGATATTCGATGTCGCTAGCGGGATTTCTGCGCATCAATGGCATATCGGGCCAAAAAGCGTCGTTAGGCCCCGGCTGATGCGATGAACGCGGCGTTCTTAATGATTGAACTTATTTCTGTGCCCTCTCTCCTGGGAAGCATCCTGGCCCGACCTTGGGCATAGTCGAGGGGTCGCCAAGTCGCTCGTGTCAAGCACAACAACTTCCGAAAGAGAACGCCACCAACGCCGGTTGATCAGATCAAGGACGAATCCGCCATATCGAGCAAACGTTGGGTAACGTCTGACGCCGTAGCCGCGACGGTCACGCAACGATAGGATAATCGCCGGCTCTTCCCAGTCGTTTCGGAGCGCGACATGGATCATAGCATGTTGTGGCTAGTATCACCGGTACGTACCGGACCGTTGGGGATCTTCATTCACGAATGCGACTGTTCGCCTGACCGGCTGATTTCTGCGCCCTGACGCGCGCGAGTACGATGCACGGGCGGCACCGCTTGTGCGCCCCCCATGAATGCCTCCACATCTCCAATCCATGTCGGCAACAAAGATCATATGGCATCAGGTCATCCTGGTTTGTCTCGTCGTACTCGCCTTTCTTTGGGCGGCTACTGAATGGACGGCATGGCGGCTCGCCTTCCAACCGCAGCTTGGACCAGCCTGGTTCAGGATTGGGCATTGGCCGATTTACCAGCCGGCAGCCTTCTTCGCTTGGTGGTTCAAATTCGACGCTTACGCACCGTTGATCTTCCTGGAGGGCGGCGCCATTGCCGCGAGCGGTGGCATCGCAGCAATTGCGCTAGCGATGATGCTCTCCGTCTTGCGGGCGCAAGAGGCGAGGGACGTCACCACCTATGGCTCGGCACGCTGGGCGGATGCGCGCGAGGTCAGGCGGGCGGGTCTCTTGGGATCTGACGGCATCGTGCTCGGCCGGCTTGAGGGCCATTATCTGCGGCATGACGGGCCTGAGCACGTGCTCTGCTTTGCTCCCACGCGCTCTGGCAAGGGCGTTGGCCTCGTCATCCCGACTCTTTTGACCTGGCCGGCTTCGACGATTGTTCATGACATCAAGGGCGAGAACTTCCAGTTGACTTCCGGCTGGCGCGCGCGATTTGGGCCAGTGCTCCTATTCGATCCGACCAATCCGGCCAGCGCCGCCTACAACCCGCTTCTCGAGATCCGCCGTGGTGATTGCGAGGTGCGAGATGCGCAAAATATCGCCGATATCCTTGTCGACCCAGAAGGGGCACTCGAGCGCCGCAACCACTGGGAAAAGACCAGCCACTCTCTCCTTGTCGGCGCAATCCTGCATGTCCTGTACGCCGAAGCTGACAAGACCCTCGCAGGCGTCGCCAATTTCCTGTCCGATCCCTCCCGCCCGATCGACGCTACACTCACAGCAATGCTTGCAACCCCGCATCTTGGAGGTAGCGTTCATCCCGTTGTCGCTTCGGCCGCGCGCGAGCTTCTCAACAAGAGCGAGAACGAGCGCTCCGGTGTGCTCTCAACCGCGATGAGCTTCTTGGGGCTGTATCGCGATCCGGTGGTTGCCAAGATCACCGCGCGAAGCAATTGGCGCATCTGCGACCTTGTCGACGGCGCCGAGCCCGTCTCACTCTATCTCGTGGTGCCTCCATCCGACATCGTCCGCACCAAACCCTTGATGCGGCTCATCCTCAACCAGATCGGGCGGCGGTTGACCGAAAGCCTGGATCCAGACCGGCGCCGGCAAAAACTCCTTCTGATGCTCGATGAGTTTGCAGCGCTCGGCCGGCTCGACTTTTTCGAGAGTCAGCTCGCCTTCATGGCAGGCTACGGCATCCGCAGCTTTCTGATCACCCAGAGCCTCAATCAGCTCGAACGCGCCTATGGGCCGAACCATGCTATCCTCGACAATTGCCACGTCCGGATCGCCTTCTCGACCAATGATGAGCGTACCGCCAAGCGCGTATCCGACGCACTCGGAACTGCGACCGAGTTGCGCGCCATGAAGAACTATGCGGGGCACCGTTTGAGCCCCTGGCTTGGACACCTGATGGTGAGCCGTCAGGAGACCTCGCGGCCGCTGCTGACGCCAGGCGAGGTCATGCAACTCTCGCCTAAAGAGGCAATCGTGATGATTTCCGGGGTGCACCCGGTGCGCGCTACGAAAGCCCGCTACTATGAGGATCCGCAGTTCCAGCGACGTGTGCTGAAGCCAGCCCGCTTCGATCCGCGTACCTTGTCCGCAGGACCGGATGACTGGTCGGCCGGCGCCCCAATTCCGCCATCAGTCGAGCTACTGACCAGACGCAAGCGCAGGAGTGATGAGGCGAACGGTGGTTTGCGTCGCGAGCCGGAATTGCCGGAACATGAGGAGATCGAGGTCAAGGCGCCGCTCGGCGAACACGAGTTCGACACCGACCTCGATGAGGGTGATGCCGATGCCGTCCAGGCACAAGCTCTGAGCCGCTCGATGCAGGGTGTTGCGCGGACCGTCAGCCTCGACGCGGACGATGGGATGGATCTGTGAGCGGGCAGCGTGAAAAAGATCCAGCTCAGCATCTATCTCGATCCGGAAACCTTCAAAACCCTCGAGGCCTTCGCACAACGCCGGGGTCAGCCTAAGTCCCTGGTCGCCGAGGCCGCGATCGGCTCCTTCCTTTGCCCTGATGATTCCGATCGGCGCGAGGCGGCGATCGCCAAGCGTCTGGACCGGATCGCGCGCGTGCTCGAACGCCTGGAGCGCAATGATGGCATCACGCTTGAGACCATCGCGCTCTTCATCCGTTTCTGGCTGACCTCAACGCCGGCGCTCCCCGAACATTCGACTCCCGCCGCACGCGCCAAGGGCGCGGAACGTTACGATCGGTTTGTTGAGGCGCTGGGACGGCGGCTTGCAAGCGGATCCACCGTCCTGAAAGAGGTAAGCATCGACATGCACGCCTCTGAGAAGCACGAGTAATCAGTACGCACCCCCAATGCTCTGGCAGCTTCTGAAAATGGGGGCGCCGCTGAGTCAGACAAGCCGACTGCAGGTCGGCAGCATGCCACGAAGCACGTAAGGGATCGGCGCGTCACTCAAGGTGCCCGGGGCCGCTGCAACAGGCGGTTAGCTGCCCGCGAATGACATAGGCTTACAAATCCAGCTCTTTTTGAGACCGCCTTGTCTTTCTTTGGCTACGCCAGACTACGACGCAGATGTTGGTGCGGTTGAAGTGACGTTCGGATTGGCCCTTGTGTCAAGTCCATCATCGCTGGGGGCGATTCAGCCGTTTCGATTCCGAAATCGACGCCGCGCGTGCCGCCGTGCGCGGGCAGGTCGCGGCCGCAAGTTGGGAGTGAACAAGCAATGCAAGTCGATGGAGAGCTTGGAGGCCAGCCCAGCTCGATTGTGAATCAAGCCGACAGCGATGCGCAGCCGAGCTCGAGCGAAGGAGCGCGAACCAAGAAGGTCACCGTTCAGCTCTCCGAGAGCATGTTTCAGCGGCTTGAAGTTGCGACCGAACGCCCGGGGCTTGGCAAGAGCATGGTCGTCGAGACGGCGCTTGAACGATTCCTGAATCCTGCACCGCCCATTGACGGGCTTTTTCATGAGGCACTGGACCGGATCAGTGGCCAGATGGCCAGGCTCGAGCGCGAGATCGCGATCATCGCCGAGACGGTAGCCCTGCATGCGCGCTATCACCTCACCGTGACGCCGCCCATGCTGCCATCCGGGCAGCGGGAGGCGTGCCTGCTCGGACAGCAGCGTTTCAAGGTATTGGCGGAGCAGGTCGAACGGCGGGTACGGCTCGGTCAGCCATTGATCCAGGAGACGATCGATCGGCTGGGCAGGCGCAGTCGACCTGCCAGTGAAGCTCATGCCGGCGCGTCACAGCGCGCGGCAGAAGAACAGCCGAGTCAGGAAGGTCTGTCCGCGGTCGCGGCGGATGGAAACTCCGAGCCGAGCGCTGCCGCCGAGGAGGGCGGCAGCAATTCGAACTTTCGAAACCTGCCGAACTCCTTTTGTTGAGGCGACCAAGTGGGCCGGAAGAAACGCGCCGAAGCAAATGAGGGCGCAAACATCGCCCGCAAAACGCGTTGAGCCTTGTCCCTTGTGGCGGCTCATCGCCTGCGTGTTTCTTCCCTTCGCGGCCGGGTACTACCTTTCGTACCTGTTCCGGACCATCAATACGCTCATTGCTGGGCGCCTCGCCTCTGATCTCGGGCTTGGCGCTGCGGATGTCGGGCTGCTCACGTCAATCTATTTCCTGGTCGTTATGGCGGCCCAGATTCCGATCGGCATGTTACTTGATCGCTTCGGGCCGCGCCGGGTCCAGAGCGTGCTCTTGGCTGTTGCTGCAGGGGGGGCCGCGCTCTTTGGACTATCGACGGGATTCCTGTCGCTTCTTTTTGCTCGCGCGATGGTCGGACTTGGGAGTGCAGCAGCCCTGATGTCCGGGCTGAAAATCATCGTCCTCTGGTTTCCAAGAGAACGAATGGCCCTCATCAATGGCTATATGATCATGCTGGGCTCATTGGGGGCCGTTACCGCAACGGCTCCTGCCGAGGTGCTGCTGGACTGGATCGGATGGCGGGGTCTATTCGGCGTGCTGGCCGCCTCAAGCGCGCTTGCTGCCATTTTGATCTATCTCGTGGTTCCCGAACGAACCACTGGGCCACAGGCTAGCAGGACGCCCGCCACTCTGAAAACCGTCTACTCGGATGGGCGGTTCTGGAGAATGGCGCCCTTATCGGCGACCTGCATCGGGTCCGCTTGGGCACTGCAATCCTTATGGGCGGCGCCCTGGCTTTCCGATGTGGAGCGGCTGGATCGGACGAGACTGGTCAACGAATTGTTCGTGATGGCGGTCGCTCTGAGTCTCGGCGCTCTGGTCTTGGGCGTCCTTGCCAACTGGGTGCGCCGCCGGGCTAAGAAGAGCGAGACACTGTTTGGCTTGATCGCGGCGATGTTGATTGTGGCGGAGCTTGTGCTGATCCTGCATCCGCCCTGGCCATCACTCCTGCCGTGGTGCGTGCTGTCGATGGCCGGATCAGCCACTGCTCTGACCTACGCCATCATAGCGGATTATTTCCCGGCCGAACTGGTTGCGCGCGCCAATGGCGGTCTGAATGTCCTGCAGTTTGGCTGGGCTTTCGTGGTGCAGTACGGGACGGGATTAATTCTGGCGCAATGGCCTCTTGAGGCGGGGCATTATCCTTCAACGGCCTATCAGACCGCGTTCGGTGTGAACGTTTTGCTGCAGCTGGCAGCGCTGGTCTGGTTCGCCGCCGTCCCGTGGCTCGAGCGCCGTGAACGGAGTGCTGGTGCTTCGGTCACACGTCAACCGGCGGGAGGCTGGAACTCGGTTGATGTCGTTATTCCACCGGCCGAGCTCGCGATCCTGGAGGCGGACGACCATGCGGAGTGGTGAAGCCAAGCTGTCGCCGGGCTGATGTCCCGGGTCATGATTTTCGGCGCGTCAAGAGCGATCGTCCCGAATCTTTCTTCTTCTACGCCAGACTACGATCCGCTTGGTCCCATTTTGCCGAGCGCAGCTTCTGCTTCCTCCTTGTCCCGTGTGAAGCCGCTGATTGCTATCGGCCGCAGCAAGAAGTCGAGTTGCGCGCGCATCTCCGCACACCCTCGATGGAGTGTTTATATGGGTGCAGGCGCTTTGCTGCGTCCGAATGAACTCTCGTGCACAAATCCTGCACGTTGGTCGCGATCCATACGAATTAGCGCAATCCTTTCGTGATAACCCCTCCCCAGATTGAGTGAAAGAGGATCGATGAAGGTCTTGGTGCCGGTAAAGCGGGTGGTCGATTACAACGTCAAGGTCCGCGTCAAGAGCGATGGATCGGGCGTTGAACTCGCCAACGTCAAAATGTCCATGAACCCGTTCGACGAAATTGCGGTCGAAGAAGCGCTGCGCCTGAAGGAAGCCGGCAAGGCGACCGAAGTCGTGGTGGTCTCCATCGGACCGGCGCAGGCATCGGAAACGATCCGCACCGGTCTCGCCATGGGAGCCGATCGCGGCATCCTGGTGAAGGCCGAGGGTGCGGTCGAGCCGCTCGCGGTCGCCAAGATCCTGAAGAAGATTGCGGACGAAGAGCAGCCGGGCCTGATCATTCTCGGCAAGCAGGCGATCGACGACGACAGCAATCAGACCGGCCAGAT
>NZ_JBVVPC010000017.1:0-129180 GCF_055807355.1 Bradyrhizobium sp. Ken01 | reverse complement strand
TGCAGCCTCCATCCTTGGCACGGCGACGCGAATCTACTGCGAATCTATGATTGCGAACTTGTGACTCAGGACACTAGCTCAGCATACACCTCAAACGGACGACTTGCATTTACGGCCGCGTCTGACGTTGCCAAAAGAGCCAATGGCAGCGCAAAAGATGCAGCAACCAACGCAACTTGCGCTGATCGAAGGCGACCACTAGCCGCTGACCTAAAAGTCGTACGACCGCGCTGCAGAAAGTAACCGGCCCCCAAGATGGAGATCGTGGTCATCGCCGTCAAAATCCATATCCCCGGCCAATCGTGGCGTCGGAGGTATACTGTCCAAGCGGCAAAGACGACGGATGGCACGACCATCCAAGTCAACACATAGAAAGTCGACAGTCGAGCAAGCTCAATTCCATCCAGCATCGACGTACCAGATCTCCGGCGGACATAACTACCCAGCAACCACAGCTCGGCTTTTCGATGCCTCGGTTCTCCGTCAGGAAATATGCTGGGCAGGTCAGCAAACTCCTCCCATACTTGTTGAAGGGTAAGTAGTAAGTATAGCCACAAGGCCACGATTAACGACGGCATCGCCACGACAAAAACGGCAGTCGGCACAGTTATTGTTGTGCCAAGAATTGGAAATGAACCACCGTTCGAGAGCAATGACTGATCGGACACGTTCAGGAGTCCGATGACTAGGGTAATACAAGCGCCGATTACAGAAAAAAGAAGAGTAATGGCCGACTTAGATATCTCCGACAGTCTCTTCAAATTTGGAAAATCAGCCGCGGCCCCCGGTAACGTTGCAGCTTCGAGGTTAGCGCCCGACAACTGCTTCGCGGTCATTCCCCGACAATCCACGAAGTTCGCGCCAGTCAAAACCGCTTGCCGGAAGCTAGTCCCTGCGAGCAAACACCCTCTAAAAACTGCTTGCCGCAAATTACTGCGATCAAAGCGCACGTTGGTCAAATCGCAATTTTCGAATTCGATATGGTCGAGGTTAACATCTGTAATATCGCGATCTTTAATCGACTTCTCGGACAGCCTTGCAGGCTTTCCCTCGGTGCCGCCCGACACAATCCAACGTTCGTGAGAAGCGAAGCAGTTGTCTATATCAAGACAGATCGCATCAATTTCCGCCATTTGCCCCTCGCAAATTCGACTAGAATTGCAGAAGCAGCTCGACTTAGCAACCTCAACGGGTAGACCAGTGGGTCGCCTCGCGCACCCGCTTCATCCCGGAGCAGCTCATCTATCTGTTCGAGCGCACCGCCTGGCCGAAAGCCGCCGCCGGCGCGGCCCGCACGGCGGCGCAAGGGCCAAAGGTCGACATCGGCGCGCGGATGCGGGGGATGTGGCGGTAGACGGTTGCAAATGGACCCGACGTTGCGAGAAGGCTCGGCGCACACAGACGTTGGCGATCGAAGGGGTTTGACGGATCGCATGTGAAGCTAAATTTCTGACTTCCTACTTCCCCGAAAATTGCCAAAGTGAAGAGGCCACGATCATGATTCCTATCAAGCAGACAGCATATCGCGGTGCACCCTTCATGGAGACTTTGTTGAGCCCTACCTCGATTGCGCCAGCGCCAGCTTGAGGCGCTCTATCTTCTGTCTTTTTTCCTCCTTTCTCACTGGCCGTCTTGGCCGTTGAAAAAATATCATCCGGAAGAAATGCACCGCCGAGGGTTACGACTATGCCAAGCATAAGCCTTGGCAGAGGCACAAAGACAACGAATAGTAGAAAAGCCCAAAAAGCGTTGAAGCTTGCGACAACGAGGGCCCATAGCCCGCCAATCCCCCAAACCAGCAGATACCATCCTTCAATCAGTATCCAAATGGGCCACGGAACGCGGATGGTCTCCGCGTGCGCGGTTTCGATCCCCGCCAAGTAGATGGTAACGACCGACAGCACCAGCGCTAACGTTGACATTTTCGGCGACATTGCAAATACCCCCGTGCCTTCGCAACCGAAACTAGAAATACGTATTAGAAAATGAAAACCACACCAATCCACCCCAAACGGGTGTGCAGATCCACACGCGAGAACACAATCTAACGTAGATAGATCAAGTTGTCACTTCGTAGCCAGGCCGCCAAGGGCAACCGCCATGTCTATGCCTCGCGCACCCGCTTCATCCAGAAATCCCTCATCCGTTTGTTCGAGCGCACCGCCTGGCCGAAAGCCGCCGCCGGCGCGGCCCGCACCGCGGCGCAGGGGCCGAAGATCGACATCGGGGCAAAGATGCGCGGGATGTGGCGGTAACGCCGGCTACGCGCCCAGCCGGTCGAACTGGACCTTGCCAGCCTTCATCACCAGCGGAATGTGCTCGCCCTGGCCGAGCAGGCAGGCCACGTCGCGCAGCGGATTGCCGTCGACCACCAGCAGGTCCGCAATGGCTTCGGGCATGACGCGACCGAGCTTGCCCTCCATGCCGAGCACCTCGGAGCCGATCAATGTCGCGCTGGCGATGACGGCGCGCGGCCCGAGAATTTCGGCACGGATGCGGAATTCGTCGCTCTGCAGACGCTGCGACGGTCCGAGCAGGTCGCTGCCGAACCCCATCTTCACGCCGGCGTCGCGGTAGATCGTGAGCGAACGCAGGCCGGCGTCGCGGACATCGGCGATCTTGGCCACGCTCTCCGGCGGCAGACCATATTGGGCGCCCTCGTTGGCCAGCGCCTCGTAGGTGACGAGCGTCGGCACCACATAGGCGCCCTTCTCGGCCATCAGTTGCGCGGTCGGAGCATCGACCAGATTGCCGTGCTCGATGGTGCGCACGCCGCAGCGCACCGCGCGCTCGATCGCGGCAGCGGTGTAGGCGTGGGCAAGCACATAGGTCTGACGCCCGCGCGCCTCCTCGACGATGGCGCGGATCTCGTCCTCGGAGTAGCCGAAGGCGCCGACCGGATCGGTCGGTGAAGCGACGCCGCCGGAGGCCATGATCTTGATCTGATCGGCGCCCATCTGGAGCTCTTCGCGGGCCGCCTTGCGCACGCCGTCGACGCCATCGGCAACGCGCGCCAGCGCGCCGACACGCACGCAGCAGGGGCACGGTGCGTCGCTGGCGAGATAGTCCGAGCGCGCCCGCATGTCGCCGTGGCCGCCGGTCTGGCTCAGCGCACGTCCCGAGACGAACAGCCGCGGACCGTCGGTGAGACCGGTCTCGATCGCCTGCTTCAGCGCATGGCCGGCGCCGCCGGCGTCGCGCACGGTGGTGAAGCCCCGCCGCAGCATGCCGCGCAGCAGCAGCGTCGAGCGCAGCGTCACCAGCACGTTGGGCATGTGCACCTGCTGCGCCAAATTGAGCTCTACGGCGATCGCATGCACATGCAGGTCGATCAGGCCGGGCATCAGCGTCTTGCCCTTCAGATCGATGGTGCGGTCGGCTTCCACCTGGAGCGGCCGATCGGAGACCTCCTTGATCAGATTGTCCTCGACCATCACGTGATGTCCCTCGAGGAGGTCCGGCTGAAGCGGGTCGAGCAGAGCGGCGTTCTTGAAGAGCACACGGGACATGACGACTTCCTGTCTGATCAGGACTGGGTGAGCAGCGCGGGCAAGGCGAGCTGGGCGAATGGAAGACACGCTGCGATATCGTCCTCGCCGTACCAGCCTGCCTCATGGAGTAGATTGAGCGAGCCGAGCGTGCGCCCGCGCCAGCACACGGGCATGTTGAGCACGCTTTCGCAGCCGAGCGAAGCGATCAGCTCGTGATCGGAAAACACCTCGCGCAGATCGTCCCGGGTGCGGCCGATATAGCCCTCGCCGCGGTCGAGCACGGCCTCGGTCCACGGCCCCGGCGCCAGGCGCTTGCGTCCGCCCGCGGGGTAAGGTCCGGGGAGATTGGAATACACCCGCGCTGCTTCCCTCGTGTCGTCGTCATAGGTCAGGATCGTGAACAGCTTGTGCCCGATCGCCGATTTCAGGGCGTCGTCCAGCGCCGAGTACAGGGCATCCGGCTGATCCGGCCTGCCCTGCGCGGCCGCCACCGCGCAGAGCAGCGGATCGGATCGGTGTTTCGTCTTCCTCATGCGACTTCGCCCGCCGCGATCTCTTCCAGCGAACGGCCGCGCGTCGGCACGCCCATCAGCACCACGGTGAGCGCGCCTAACAGCAGCACGCTTGTGGTCAGGCCGAACACGCCTGCGAAGCCGAAATTGGGATAGAGATAGCCGACCAGGATCGGCGAGACGATCGCACCGATGCGGCCGATCGCGGAGGCGAGCCCGGCGCCGGTGGTTCTCACCGCCGTCGGAAATACCTCGGCGGTATAGGCATAGACGCCGGCATAGGTACCGTTCATGAAGAAGGACAGCAAGATTCCGGCGACCATGATGTGCTGGTCGCTCTGCGCGAATGCAAGCCCGAGCGCGCTGGCGCCGCCGAGCACCATGTAGGAGGCGATCGTCGCCTGCCGGCCGATGCGCTCGTTGAAGTACGCGGCGCTGAAATAGCCGGGGATCTGCGCGCAGTAGATCGCGATCGAATAGGCGAAGCTCTTGGTGATGCTCATGCCGTTCTGGACCAGAAGGCCGGGGATCCAGACGAAGAAGGAATAGTAGCTGAACGTGATCGTAAGCCACATGATCCAGGTCATGATGGTGATGCGCGCCTGGCGGCCGGCGAGCAGCGCGGCAAAATTGGCAAGCAGCGTCCCACCAGTCACGGCGGGCGCCGTGATTTCGACGACCGGTTGCGGCAGGACGTGGCCTTGGCTCACAAATCCGGCCTCGATCCTGTCGAGCACGGCTGCGGCTTCCTTCTCCCGGCCCCGGCTTTCCAGCCAGCGCGGCGATTCCGGCAGCGCCCTGCGCCACCACAGCAGCATGACGACCGGCACCGCGGTGATCACCAGAACGATGCGCCAGCCGTTCTCATAGGCGGGCACGATGAAATAGCCGAGCAAGGCTGCCGCGACGAAACCGAAGGAGAAGAAGCCGGCCAGCGCGCCGGTAAAGCTGCCGCGGTAACGCCGTGCGACGAATTCCGCCAGATAGGGCGCAATGATAGCGCTCTCCGCGCCGGTGCCCATGCCCGCGACGACCCGGGCGGCGAAGAAGGACGACCAATCGTTCACCGCCGCGCTGACGATGGATGCGACGCAATAGAGCGCCAGCGCCGACATCATCACCGCACGACGGCCGATCAGGTCACCCAGCGTGCCCGCCAGCAGCGCGCCGAACAGGAAGCCGATATAGGTGCTGCTGCCGAGCACGCCGATCTGCACGCTCGACAGATTCCAGGTCGTGCGCAGCACCGGCAGGATGAACGCCAGCACGGCTGCGTCCATCGCGTCGAACATGTAGCCGAGCCCGCCCATCAGCAGCAGATGCCCGTGGAAGCGTGCAAATGGAAGGCGCTCGATGCGCGCCGAGATCATCGACATGAAAGTCCCCTCTGTCTGGCGGCCCGGCACTCCGCTCATTCCCTGGGGAACCATAGACAAGGAGATATTATCGTCATAATTTATAATCATGATCTAGTACATCACTGTGGTGAATGTTCTGTCGTTCCGAAAGCTCGACCTCAACCTGCTGAAAGTGTTCGAGGCGCTGATGACCGAGGGCAGCGTCACGCGCGCCGCCAACGCGCTTCTGATGACGCAGCCAGCGGTCAGCAACGCGCTCGCACGCCTGCGGGACGCGCTCGGCGATCCCCTGTTCGTCAGGTCCGGCACCGGCATCCGTCCGACCCAGCGCGCCGTGGTGCTGTGGGAGCCGATCGGCGAAGCGCTCGAAACCGTCCGTGGCGCGCTCGACGAGCAGGTGTTCGATCCGCGCCGTGCGCAGACCGAGTTCAGCCTGTCGATGTCGGATTATGTCGCCTCGCTGGTAATGCCGAACCTGCTGAACCATTTCGGCAAGGTCGCGCTGAAGGCGCGAATCCACACCGTTCCCAACACCGTCGTGGAGATCGCCGACCAGCTCGAGGACAATCGCGTTGATTGCGTGCTCAGCGTCTATGTCAACGAGGCGCAGCAGCCGGCCGCCATCCGCTCGCGCTCGCTGTGGACCGTCGACTACGCCTGCTTCATGCGGCGCGGCCATCCCCTCGCGGCGATGAAGCGGCTGAGCACGCGCAGCTTCCTCAACGCGGGGCATGTCGATGTGAGCCTCGCCGGCAAGACCTTGCCGTCCTACGACCTCTTCCTCGCCTCGCGCGGGCTGTCACGCAACCTGGTCGCGACCGTCAATCACTACAGCGCCGCCTACGAAATCGTGCGCCAGTCCGACCTCGTCGCCGTGCTGCCGAGCGATCTGCGCTCGCAATCCCGGCACGCGCCGTTCCTGCACGCGATGCCGCTTCCGCTCAAGGCGCCGCCACGCATCGTCAGCCTGTTCTGGCACCAGCGCAACGACACCGTACCGGCGCAGCGCTGGCTGCGCGAGACCCTGGTCGAGATGTTCGCCAGGTCCGACTGAAGCCACGGGCGGCGCGCCCCCCCGACACCATGAAAAAAGGGAAACAATGGGTTTCTCGAAGCAGCATTGTGCACCAGTCCGCGCTGCCTAGCTGCAACCGAGGCAATCCCCTCCCCCAGTGACAGGCGCGCAAGCCGCGCCCGCAGAGATCTCAGCAATGACCGCACCACTCGAATTCGGACTGGACACCTTTGGCGACGTCACCAGGGACGTCTCCGGCGCGATGCTTCCGCACGCGCAGGTGATCCGCAACGTCGTCGACGAGGCGGTGCTCGCCGACGAGCTCGGCCTCGACTTCATCGGCCTCGGCGAGCATCACCGCGCCGACTTCGCGATCTCCTCCCCTGAGACCGTGCTGGCGGCCATCGCGTCGCGGACCAGCCGCATCCATCTCGGCTCAGCCGTGACGGTGCTGAGCTCGGACGATCCGATCCGCGTCTTCCAACGGTTTGCGACACTCGATGCGCTCTCGAACGGGCGCGCCGAGGTGATCCTCGGCCGCGGCTCGTTCACCGAATCCTTTCCGATGTTCGGCTTTGATTTGCGGGCTTACGAAGCGCTGTTCGAGGAGAAGCTCGATCTGTTCGCAGCACTGCTGTCGCAAGAGCCGGTGACCTGGGAAGGCAAGCTGCGTCCGCCGCTCAAGGGGCAGCTGGTCTATCCCCCGGTCGAGAACGGCACGCTGAAGACCTGGATCGGCGTCGGCGGCAGTCCGCAATCGGTGGTGCGCGCCGCGCATTACGACCTGCCCTTGATGCTCGCGATCATCGGCGGCGATCCCGCGCGCTTCGCGCCCTTCGTCGATCTCTACCACCGCGCGTTCAGGGAGTTCGGCCGCCCGGCACAGCCGATCGGCGTGCACTCGCCAGGCCATGTCGCCGAGACCGACGAACGGGCGCGCGAGGAGCTGTGGCCCGACTACAAGGCGATGCGCGACCGCATCGGCAAGGAACGCGGCTGGCCTCCGATGGGCCGCGACGAGTTCGTGAACGAGGCCGAGCACGGTTCGCTCTATGTCGGCTCGCCCGAGACGGTCGCGCGCAAGATCGCCAAGACCGCAAAGGCACTCGGCATTTCGCGGTTCCAGCTGAAGTATTCGGCGGGCCCGCTGCCGCACGAGAAGCTGATGAAGAGCATCGAGCTCTACGGGCGGAAGGTGGTGCCGATGGTCAGGGAGATGATGGGGTGACTTGCGCGCTACGAAAGCCCGCCTGCGCCGTCAGGCTACGGAGCGGCAGCCTCCGTTAGCTTCGCTTGACGCTGATCTGGGCTGGCTCGCCCAGCCGTAGCTCGCGAAGCGAGCGAAGGATGGTGGGGGAGGCAGGACTCGAACCTGCGAAGCCATAAGGCGGCTGATTTACAGTCAGCTCCCTTTGCCACTCGGGACACTCCCCCGCTCGACGGCAGCACAATCGGGCCGGACCTTGCCGGCGACCGAAGACGGCCATGGAACGTGAAGGCCGCGACAGCCCGGATGGGGGCGCGACCGGGCGCGGTTATCGGCGAAGCGGTGGGGTAAAGTCAACCGAGGCGAACAGCTAAAATCGCCCCCGACACCACCCAAATTGCCATATTCCGGGACCCGTGACACAAGCGAGCCCATGAAGGATCGAAAATTCAACCCGAGGGGCCCCCGCGGCGGGTCTAAGCCCTTCAACAGGCCCGGAAAATCGGCCGGTCGCCCGGCCCGGCGCGATCGCGATTCGGACACCGACGGACCTGTCATCCTCTATGGCTGGCACACCGTCACCATGGCGCTCGCCAACCCCCAGCGGCAGATCCGCAAGCTGACGCTGACCGAGAACGCCGCAAGGCGTCTGGCGGACGAGAACATCGCGATCCCGGTCACGCCCGAGATCGTCCGGCCCCAGGAGATCGACCGGCTGCTGTCGCCCGACGCCGTGCACCAGGGCCTGCTCGCTGAGGCCGATCCCCTGCCCTCCCCCGACATCGAGGATCTTGAGCACGACGGCATCGTGCTGGTGCTCGACCAGATCACCGATCCGCACAATGTCGGCGCCATCCTGCGCTCGGCTGCGGCCTTCGCCGTGAAGGCGATCGTCACCACGGCGCGCCACAGTCCGGAAGCGACCGGCGTGCTGGCCAAGGCCGCCTCCGGCGCGCTGGAGCTGGTGCCGATGGTGACGGTGCAAAACCTCGCCCGGGCACTGACCACGCTGAATGAGCTCGGCTTCCAGACCGTCGGGCTGGACAGTGAAGGCAGCGCGGATCTCTCCGAGGTCACCCTGCGCGAGCCGCTCGCGCTGGTGCTGGGCGCTGAAGGCAAAGGCCTGCGGCAATTGACACGCGAGACCTGCAGCGTCGTGGCGCGGCTCGACATGCCCGGCGAGATCAAGAGCCTCAACGTCTCGAATGCCGCCGTGCTCTCGCTCTATGTCGGCGCCAGCCGTCTCGGGCTGATGAAGCGGTAACAAAACAAAAGAAAACGCCCGTCCGCATGCGGACGGGCTCTCGCTGGTTCAACCGATCAGGCGATCAGTAATAGCGGCGCAGCACACGGTGGCCGCCGTAGTACGGCGCATGGCGCGGGGCGTAGCCGTAGCGCGGACCGTAGCCGTAGTGCGTGCGCGGCAGATAGCCGGCACGCGGGCCGTAGCCGTAGCGATACGGACGGTAATACGGGCGGCGGTAGGGATAGGCGGCCGGCGCTTCGACCGCGGCGGCGCGATAGCCATAGCCGTGCCCATAGCCATAGCCACGGCCGTAGCCGTAATTGGCGGGCGCAACCACCGCGTCCTCACGATAGGTCGGATACGGCGCGAAGGCGCCCGGGCCGGTGTAGGTCGGGCCCTGGTTCACGTGATAATATTGCGTGGTGGGCTCGGCGAGACGCTCATAGGCGCCGTAGCCGTAGCCGTAGCCGGCCCCATAACCGCCGCAGCCGGTGTTGCAGCCGGAATAGACCGGCGCGACCGGCTGGCACGGATCGAAGCCGCAGGCCGCGGCGGGCGCGGTGGCGGCGAACATCACGGCAGCCGCCGCGACCAGTCCCGAAATCATCTGACGCATTACTCTCTCCTGTTGATTTCCGTTTTTTGGATTTTGTCGTTTCTTAACCCGGCGGTCTGCCGGGCATCTCTGCACGCGGCCGCGGCCGAGGACGCCGCGGATAGTCGTTGATCTCAGGCGCGAGGATCACCGGCGGCGGATTGACGGGCACGTCCATCTGCGGCGGCAGCGGCGCCGATTGCGCGCCCCAGCTCTGGTAATAGCCCTCGGCGGGCTTGGGCAATTTGCGGTTCGCGGGCGGCTCGACCTCGAGCCGGCCATAGCCGGGCCGCAGGCCCAGCGTCGGGTAGTAATGGCCGACTTCGGCGGGCTGGCGCTCGGGGACATAGCGGCCGCCATAGATCGTGGGCTGCACTTGCACGTTCTTCCCCAGGCCCCAGGTCCCCTCGACCACGGCATAGGACGCGTCGATGTTGTTGATGATGATGGGCACGCCGGGGCGGCCGGGGACGACGATATCGAAGCCGCCGCCGGCAAACGCCGTCGCGGGCAGTCCGATCAGAAAGGCGGCGAGCGCAGATGCGCGCATGAGGGGATCCCATTTATCCGGCGACAACCTACCCGATGGCGACGCAGAGAGGGTTAAGGCCCTGTCACCAATTGCCGGTAAGCCTAATGTGTAAGGATTGCGCGCCGCTCAAATCCTCCAAAGCGAGCTAGCGAAGCGTTAACGCCGCCGGATCCTGCAGTCCGGAACCATGGCGCGTGCTCACTTCCGTTTGACTATCGCCGACGAAAATCCCCCGGTTTCAGCGGAACGTCCGGCGTCCTTGGCGTTTAGCCCCCGTCAACAAAACGGGAGCCAAACAATCATGAACGTCAAACTTCTCGGAGCCACGGCGATTGCGGCGACCCTGGTGGCAGGCTCTGCCATGGCGCAGGCCGTGATCACCAATCCCGGCCGTTGCGCGGCGCAATTCCCCAACGCCAACTGCCAGAACGTCGGACCGGGAAATCCGTACACCGATAGCGGCTATCGGCATCGTCGCGTGTCCTATCGCCAGACCAACAACGGCGACTGGAATAACGACTGGAACAGGAGCCGCACCGGCTTCTGGCCGACCGACGTCGCCGCCGGCGCGGTCGGAACAGCCGCTGGCGTGGCCGGCGCAGCCATCGGCACTGCGGGCGCGATCGCCACCGCGCCGTTCCGTGCCCCGAACGACGCCTACGCCTACGACAATCGTTGGGATAATTCGTGGAATAATTCTTGGGACAATCGCGGGTGGGACACCCGCACCTACGCCCAGCGCAACGGCTTCGTTTGCACGCCCGGCACCTGGTTCAAGGGCCAAGACGGTCGCCGGCACATCTGCCAGTAAGGCGGCTTGAACCGAACGCGACAGATCAGGCGGCCCTCGGGCCGCCTGATTCATGTCTGCATCGGGGATCGCGGGTTCTGGCACTTTCCGGTCAAGTCTGGTATTGCGCGCGCACGCGGGCGGATAGACCCGGCATACGCCGGCCCTGCCCGTGTCTCCAGGCGTCGCCGGCTTAGCTCAGCGGTAGAGCAGCGGTTTTGTAAACCGAAGGTCGGGGGTTCAATCCCCTCAGCCGGCACCAACGTTTACAATGACTTAGCGCAGAATGTAGCCCCGATTTTTCCAGATCAAGGCGCGAATGGTGTTGGGGGATACAGGGCTACACTCCGGTAGTGAAACTCGCAGAGGTGTCAAGCCAGCGAGAGATGCTGCGCCAGAAGCGGGGATGGCGCGACATGCGGTTCTTGCTGCTCTGCTCGAGCTACATTGACCTTGACCGCGAGATTGGCGTCCTCGGTACTGTCACGACGCGCGCCGTCCAATACTTGCGCGGTGTGAAGGATGAAAGGCGCGAAGTAGAGATCCTCGCGGCGCCGCGCTCGATTCGGTTGCCAGCATTCCCAGAAGGCGATCGCGAGACGAACCTACTGGCTCTCATGCTCCAATTGTTCGGCAAGTCCGTCATATTCTTCAGTCAGATCCTTCAGCTTTTCAGCGAATTCCGGGTGAGCCGCCCCTTCGGCTAGTTGACGCAACCACACGGCCCTTCTGCGCGACCTTTCCGCGTCAAGATCGATCGGAGCTTTCAGATGCATTTGCTCTTCCTCCTATGCTCACAGAAAAGCCGCCCCGAAGAGCGGCCTTTCCATTCTTGAACGTGATTGTGTGCGGCGTTCCAGCGCCGTCTTTGGCAGACGTCGCAGCATACTCCCACTCCTCGGGAGATTACCATCGTGCAACCCACCAGACCTTTCGTGCTGCCGACAGTGTTGCGCTAGGCTCGCGGACACGCCGTGCTTTCGTGGCTTGATCACCGAAAAACTTTCGAAATGTGCCAAGCCATACAGGCAAGTAGAGCAATGCAGATGCCCCCCTGCCAATTGAGGTTTTTGACACAGAGCCACATTCACGACCGAACCTTCCCGCCCGAACGGATGTCCTGATAGTCAGGATTTTCCCGACGGGCGACAAGCGATCTCCCGACTGCCTGGCGAGCTGCCAATCACTACATTCCGTTCGGCCTAAAGTGATCGTTCATGGAAAATCCCGGCGAACGCATATTTTTGAGAGCGCCCCGGCCGGCATCTTTTTTCCGCAGCATCAGAAACACGTAGAGCCGAAAACCTTTGCGTGTAGATGCCGCCAAGTCTCAGGCTGCAGGCATGGCCTTGCGTGCGTACACTTACCTGCCTGCTTCTGTCCGCATGTGCAATTGCTTGATCGTCAACTTCACTCTACCCTCCACGCGCGTTGTCGAACCACGCGCTCCTCACAAGAGCCGCTCGGCAGGAGTCATCTGAATGTATGGCAGCCTGCTGCTACTCGTTATTCTAATCGCTGTCTCCGCCTTCGGCCTCGCTGCCTTAGAGGTCGCGGCACGTCGATCGTCTGGCGGTAAATCTCAAGTGACCAGGCCGAAGCGGCGTGTGAGATAATCCACGTTTCGCAGTCGGTCCGCTGGAGATCGCTCAGTCGATAGCGACCGTGCAACGGCAGCTATCGCGGCGGCCTGTCCTTTACCGGCAGATGCGCATTCGGAGGCGAATTCGGTGCGCCACTCGTTGCATATCATTGTCCGCTTCATCGAATGGAACGCCCCGGCTTCTCCGGTGGTCCATCACCGCATTGCTTTGGGATGCTTGTCCAGCAGTATCGATAGAACCCGGGGATGGCGCGCAACCGTAAGCATCAGGCGCTGCTTGGGATCAAGGGCTTCGTGCGCCAGGGTCCTGCGACAGTCGGTGATCTTGCGCGCTTTGCCGCGAGCCAACTCTACTCCCGCTTGACTGATGCCTGGGAGTGCCGACATGCCCTACGCATTCGCCTCCTGGACGATGGCTTCCAACCCACGCCGTGACCGATTGCATTTTGGGCGGGTTTGTAGGGTCGTCTCTACGTCTCGAAAGGCGACTATCTGGTGAGCAGGCCTGAAATCAGGGCCGCAGCGCCGAGGCCAATGAACGACAAGATCATTGGAGGATACAGAACCAGCGCTGCTTCAAAGCGCAGGAACTTCGGTTGCACGCCGGTCCGATCGGGAAGCCCGATGAAGATCAGGATGCCTGCTACCGCAAGCATCGCAGCTCCGATCAGCATGTTCATATTCGCCTTCCTCCACATCACGGAGCGAAAATCGCAAGCACGAGAGTGCGACTGAGCTGTCGTTTTGGAAAGAACCAACCGTACGCTTTGGTACCGATTTTCTTGAAGACCGCTTTTGAAGAGGCCCCTCAGATCTGCTTCACGCCATGACCGGCATTGGTGGCCAGGCCAAGAACCCGCTCGCGAGTGCGACTTCGCGCTGCGTCCACCAGCATCGTGCCCGCCCAGCGATAGACGTTATGCTCCTTGACCTGCTGTCGCATAAGCTTCATGCGCTCGGCCTGCTCCTCGATTGGCATTGTAAGTGCAAGCTGGATAGCCGATGCCATTTCTTCGGTGTCATAGGGATTGACGATGAGAGCCTCGGATAATTCTCGTGACGCCCCGGTGAAGCTCGACAAGATAAGAACCCCAGCGTTGTCTTCTCGCGAGCTAACGAACTCCTTCGCGACGAGGTTCATTCCGTCATGCAGGCTGCTGACGACGCAGGCATCGGCCGCTCTGAACAGCCGGAACACGTCTGACGGCTCGTAGTGCCGCGCGACCAAATGCATCAAGGGTTGGCGACCGCGGTGCCGCTCGTTTATTTCGGCAGCGAGCGCCTCCGCTTCAGCCTGGAGCTTCGAGTACGCGTTGAGTTTGCTGCGCGTCGGTGCTGCGACCTGGATGAAGGCAAGCCGATCTGTCCAGGCCGGATTTCGCGACAAAAGCGCGTCTACAGCCCGCATGCGATCAAGAATGCCTTTGGTGTAATCGAATCGCTCAACGCCTACGATCAGCCTCGTATCCTCCGCCAATCCGAACTGGGCGAGGATGCTAGATCGGCATTCCGTGGGAGGTGGTAGCTTTTCCAGTTCCCTTGGCGGCCATTCGATCGAGATTGGATAAGCACGTATTCTGGTCTCATGTCCTCCAAGGCTGACCGCCTGCACTTCGCGATCGATCCTGCTCTCCAAGAAGCGATCCACACCCTCGATGAAGTTGTTGCAGTGAAATTGGGTATGAAATCCAACAATGGTGCTGCCGAGCAATCCTTCGATAATCTCCGCCTTCCATGGGCAGATGCTGAATGTTTCCGCATTCGGCCACGGAATGTGCCAGAAGGTTATGATCGTCGCCCTGGGCAGGCGCTCACGGATCATTCTTGGAGCAAGCGCGAAGTGATAGTCCTGGACCAGCACAATGGGGTCCTCGGCGCGCGCCTCGGCAACGACTGCATCGGCAAAGCGCTGGTTGATCTGCCGATACATTTGCCAGTCGCTGGACCTGAACGTAGGGCGCACGAAAGCGATATGGCACAATGGCCAGAGCCCTTCATTGGCAAAACCGTAGTAATATCCGTCCTGTTCTTTCTCAGAGATCCAGATGCGCCGAAGCGTGTAGGCCGGGGCTGCCTCGGGGACGCGGAGCCTATCGTGGTCGTCGACGGTCTCCCGATCGGCGCTGCCGCTGCCGTGTGCGATCCAAGTGCCACCGCAGGCACGCATGATTGGCTCCAGGGCCGAGACCAATCCACTCGCCGGCCGCTGCACCACAGTCCCCGCTTCCGAAGTGTTGTGAATGTAGGGCTCCCGATTGGAAAGGACGAGAACTTCGGCCCCCGGGAGGACGCTTTGCAGCACCTCCTGAAGCGATTTCGGCGTCCAATCGATCTGGCTTGTAAACGTAACTTGTTCGGCGCTACGCAAGAGCTTGTGAATTTCTCGATCAATAGACGAGCCACCGAGTTGGAGTGGCACTCCCTGAGCACCTCGACGGACCTCCTCGACCGCGCGTCGCAATGCCTTCATCCAGCCGCGCATCATGAGGACGGCGAAAATGATCGTGCCAACGGTCAGGACCAGAACGACGCCGGCAAGCGCGGCAAGCAGATACGCCAGCACCTGGCTGGACCTGGCCGCCGCGAAGCTGAGGTCGGTTAGAATGACGAGGTAGGAACGACCTCGGCTACTCGAGATCGGAAACGCAGCTACGAGAATTCGTCGCCCGCCGCTGGCGATGCTTGCGAAACTCTCGTTCTCGGATTTGGCCGACTTTTCGCAGGAGAAGCTCGCCGGCATCTCCGGTGTTGGCGCGAGCAACGAGCCTTCCGGATCGCAAAATCCAACCGCGAGAATCTTCTTGTCGAGTGCCACTCTCTTGAAAAGGTCCGAGAGCCGGTCCCAGGCCTGGTCTTCCACATCACGACTAAGCAACGGCTGGATGGCGTTGAAGACCAGCTTGGATCTGGCTTCAACATCGCTTCGCGACCACTGCTGTACGATTCCTCCGGTAAATGGCGAGATACCGAACGCCACGACTGCGGCTACCGCCAGGCCGAAAATGCCATAGCGGAAGAACTCCTTGTACGATATCGGGGTCACTCCGGAGCTACCCCGACTGTCCGCAGGCATTTGCTCAAGCCGCCTAGCAGGCGCAGCTCTCGCGGCGCATTGGGCACTGCCGATTGCGCTAAGCAGTAGTGAGCGAACATATACCAGACCAAAGGACGGCTGCTGTTAGCTCGGATTGGCGAGCCGCTTCCCCTCCTCAAAGCCCGTACGCTCGTTGTTGCAGGTGAGACAAGTCGCACGTGCCATTTGCGTACCGTGGATTGCCAGCCGTTCATGCCGATGCGGCGTCTTTTCCTCGCAAGACAGGCAGTACGCTTGCGGAAAGACATTGAGTGCCGTTTGATTCGATTTGCTGATCATGAAAGCCCCCTGCGCAATATCCTTCGGAGGTCGCCCGCGAGCAAGCGGCTGCGGGGCAGATCGGCTGCTATTGTACAGAACTGTACCGTGTTTCGTCACGTAGCAAGCTGTGCGCGCTCTGCCGAAGATCACTCCTGTCCCACACAGCAGCCCGCCAACGTGCGGGTGAATTAGCGCGCGGCGGGAGTTGGAATCCCAGCGTTCCTCGGCTGGGGTCCGCCTCTCCTGACGGCATGACCTGTCCATCCGTCCCGGGCAAGGTCGGTGGTCGATTCCCCTGCCCGTCGTTCAAAGCGCGAAACCGGTTGTACGGTGCACCCCGAGTAATCTTGCAAGTCAGCGCCTCTTGAATTCGCGCTTCACTTGCGCTTCTTCGGCAGTGCGTTCTTCCCGACGATCGAAAGCGCAATCAGACCGAATGTGATCAGGCGCGGGATGAAATACACCGGCTCGCTTGCATTCGTCACTTGCACCACAGCCAGGACAAACCTCGCGACGGCGTCGATCACAAACGCAGCCGCAAAGAGCAGGAAAAAGGTGTCGCCCGTCTTACGCCAAAACTTCAGGAAATATATGCTCGCCAGGAGCGATGCGAATGCCGTCGCACCTGAAAGAACGGGATTCAAATGGTCCATCAGTCGGCCTCCCAGATCATGCCGATAAGCAGGACCGTCATGGCGAACAGGCCGATCGATAGACGCACGGCGGAAAGATCAACTTGAGGAAATACGATCTTATCGATCCAGAGAGCAGCATTTTCGAAAGTCAGACCCGCGAAGCAGACCGCGCTCCATAGGAGCAACTTCGACCTGTTACCGATATATGCCCGAATGAGCAGCCATGCACAAAAGCCGCTCGTGATCGCGCAAAGTGTGTAAATCACCGCAGCCATGACTAATCCTTTCGAATCCTGAAGGCATCTGAAAATGCCTGGATGCGGTGTGGGCTGTTGTGGATGATATGTGTGATCGGGATCAGATGCCGCGAATACGCCAAGGCCAAGCTATCGACCACTGGCCGCAATTCGGGCCGCGGCGCAAACGCATAGATCCCCGCCTCGCCGTCGAGGAAGCCATCCTTCCTCAGGGACGCTAGAGCATCGGCCATCTCGGTCTTGCCCGCGTAAAGGCGTGCAGCAAGCGACTCCACGTCGAAGCGCTCGCCGGGCCGCTTGTGGAAGAACAAAAGGGCTTCGAGTTGCGCCACAGAGCGAATGTAGCGTCGGACAAGCTCCTCTACCTCTTCCGGCAGTGCTTCATCAGACATCGTCGACCTCAGCCAGCGGCAAGCAAGCTGATCGATTCAATGCGGAAATTCAAGACTGCTTTTCCTGCCACCACAAATCTAAGCCGACCGGATCAAAGACAACTGGAAAAGGCGGCGTCATCTCAGATGACACCGCCGATAAGCATGCTGGAAATAGGGACCGAGATCGGCTCAGTACTTGAATTCGGGCATCTTCTTCAGCTGATCCTTGTTGGCGTTCAGCACCACGTGGTCCGGATACCAATTGTCGCTTCGGTGGGCCGACGTTGATGCGCTTCCCGTCGTGCTCGTCGAACCGGCATTGCCGGTCTTTCCAGCGCCATCGCTGGACGCAGTCTTCACCGGTTCTTTGGCGAATTTGAGCTGATCGAACGTTACGGCGACGTTGTGTTCGCCCATTCCAAGGAATCCTCCCACTCCGATCACCACGTTGGCAACCCGCCCGCTGGAATCCAGGATCAGATCATTGATGTCGCCGATCTTCTCGTTGCTGTTGTTATAGACGTTCACGCCAACGAGTTTCGATGCACGCCATTCACCTTCCTTGTGCATGGAGGCGGTCGAGGCAGCCGGCTGCATGTTGGGCGCCGCGGTCGTCGCGTTGTTCTGGGACGACTGCGCCATGACCGGCGTAGCCAGCAGCATCGCGGAGGCAAGAATGCAAAGTGATATCTTCATGACGATTGCTCCTACTTCTGTTGGATCATCGTCAACTCATCGCACGCTCGCAAGTTTCGTTTTCCTGAATGCGAATGTACGCTCCCGCACGAGACCTATCCGACCAGCTTGAGGCGGCTGCGCATCTTTTGATGAAGCATTGCACGTGTCACGGAAGGGTTGCATATGATGAACTCGACCATAGCGATAATGTCGTCCCTGGTGCGATTGCAGCAAGGGTTCTCGTAAGCGGCAAGAAGCCTTTGGGCCTCCTCCAAGGCTCCCACCAGAACTTCGGTATCGGTTCGGATCCGGCTTTCTTGCGATGACATCTCCGCCTCTATCGCTTCAAGAATATCTGGATTCTATTGGCTGCCGTACAGGCGACTTAACGGCAGTACGGAATCGCGTTCACGAATATGCAATGCGGAGGGGCGGCACCGCACAAGGACGGTTGTGCGCCGACAGGATGATCCCCTGACAATCGCAAGACATCGCTTTCAGCCTGGCCTCGTCCATGACGACGATCCCTGCTCTGCGACAGCCAATCACTCCGTCGCGCATCATACTCCCGAGAGCGACCGTAACGCCGGCGCGCCGGACCGCGAGAGCATTGGCTATGTAACTATGCGTGAAAGGTATCTCGCGAGACCCGAGCCTGTCGCTGGCAACCAGGAGCCACCGCGCGAGGCGCTGGTGCAGCGTGTGCCTGGAATTGCAGGCTGATAGCTGCGAACTGTGAATCAGGATCGCCTGAACATAGCCTAAAAGCATCTTTTCAAGCTCGACGTCCCTCTTGATCAAAGAAATCAGCTGATCGGACTGGATCCGAAGCGCTTGGCCCGGCACTCTCACGCTGCAGCGGTGCGGCGAAACGTGCATGCCCAGGACCAACGGCACGCCGACAAAATCCTTCATCCCGAGCGTATGGATCTCGACCGGCAGGCAGTCGCCCGCACGGGTCGTGACAGAACACCCGCCGGACTCGATGAAGTAGGCATGGCGAAGAGGAGTGCCGCGATCGTAGAGAATTTGTCCTTTGTTCAGAGACACCGTCTCGCAGCTTTCGAGCAAACGGCACTGCGATGAAGCCGACAGTCGGGAGACGAGTTCGTTGCGGCTAGTCCCGCAGAGGGGCTCGTCCAAACCAAGCCGCTTCGAGTTGAATTCGTTTTCTATCAACCGCAGCGGCGATGAAGAATGTTCCATGTCAAGCCCAATTCTAGACCGCTACAATGATTGCCTGTACGATGGGATCGATCGAGCGATCCTGGGAGTCAGGGTGACCGATAGTAGTGTCGGGAAAAACCTGACAAGAACCAGAAAACATCGAGGAAGTGCCAGCACGTGGGCGTTTTGCTGTCTCATTTGATACGCACCCGCAGGGAGGCGCCCACCTCAATGTCCCGTCGCGCAGCCCGCCGCCCCTTGATTCTCGTCTTCATCGCGGCAGCGATGCCTCTTGCGCTTTTTGCGGGTTGGGTCGTTTTCCTGAACGCGCAGCAGCAGCGCAGGGGTTCTCAGGCTGCCGCCGTGGAGACGCTCGATAGCGTCGTCAACCGGCTTGCCTCCGAGATCAGCCTCCAGCTCGAGATCGCCGAGACCGTCGCGGCTTCCGCAACACTCGACAAGCCGGACCTTGACGCGTTCTATCGGGAAGCGACGCGTGTCAACGAAGCACGTCCTCTTTGGCAGACGATTCAGCTCGTCGACCCCGACGGGAATCAGGTGCTTGATGTCAGCCGTCCACTCGGAGATGGGATGCGCGCCACCGCCGACCGAGAGAATTTCGAACAGATCCTGAAAACGAGAAAGCCGGCGATCGGCGGAATTGGGCCACGTGGTCCCATCACCGGCAAACGCGTGGTGGCCGTCAGGGCCCCCGTTGAGCGCGATGGGCAATTGAAGTTTGTCCTCACGGTGGCCTTGGTGCCCGATGCAATAAGCCAGATTTTGAAGAGCGCAGGAGCCCCGGCCGGCTGGGTGGGTTTCGTGGTCGATGCCAAGGGGAACATCGTCGCCCGCACCTTCGGTGAACAATCCGAACTCGGACAATCTGCCAGCGCTACGGTCCGCCAGGCGATAGCCTCAGCGCCAGAAGGAAGCTACGTCAAAACCACGCCTGCCGGCGAACAAGTCGACTCGATCTACAAAGTCATCCCCGGAACCAGCGGATGGTCGGTCCATTTCGGAATACCGACGCAG
The DNA here is from genome assembly GCF_055807355.1 of Bradyrhizobium sp. Ken01. Taxonomy (NCBI): domain Bacteria; kingdom Pseudomonadati; phylum Pseudomonadota; class Alphaproteobacteria; order Hyphomicrobiales; family Nitrobacteraceae; genus Bradyrhizobium; species Bradyrhizobium sp. Ken01. The sequence goes on along the minus strand of NZ_JBVVPC010000017.1, from coordinate 109,330 downwards.
GAACTGAATGGTCCCGTCCAGCGCTCAGCCATTTTTCTTGCCGGGGGTGGGGTATTGAGCTTTGTCTTGGCTCTGACTTTGGCCTGGTACACCATACGCGACATTTCGCTTCGCCGGCGCGAGCAAGAGGCGCAGGCAGCATTGGCACTCAGCGCAAGTGAAGAGCGACGGAGGCTGACGATCGATGCCGCAGATCTCGGCGTGTTCAGCTGCGATTTTGCGAGCAGAGAAGCGATCGTGTCGCCCCGCGCCCGGGAGATGCTCCGGATAGACGGTTCGCGCTCCGAAGGAGATACGATCGTTCCGATAGGTCGGATACTGAGCTGTATTGATCCCGCCGACCAGCGGAACTTTGAGGCTTCCTTGCTGAGTTGCCGTTCGGGAAACGTGGCGATTGCTGATTTCCGGACCGCTCCCCCTCACAGCCGGTGGCTGCGGGCCAGCGGACGGCTGTCTCGACTCGACGAAAACAACCTAGACGTCGTGTATGGCGTCATTCTGGATATCGACGAGACCAAGCGAGCTGAGCTGGAGCGACAGCAACTGCTTCGACGTCTTTCCGAAGCGGAAGAAAATGAACGCCGTAGAATCGCAAGAGAGCTTCACGATCAGATCGGCCAGACGGTCACAGGTCTCCTTCTCGGTCTAAAGAACCTGGAGCCGCTTCTTGGCACGAGCCCGAAACGCAAGCTCGGATTGGAGAGGCTCAATTGGTTGCAAGGACTCGCGAGAGGGATTGGGCGCGATATCCATCAAATCGCCTCGGACCTGCGCCCGACCGCCCTTGACGACCTGGGCCTTTACAAGGCGCTGGAGGCATTCTGCGCGGAGATCCAGCGCCGGTTCGGGATCAGCGTGGATTTTCAGCCTCTGGGCAGAAGAGATCGTCTCGGCCAGGACGTCGAAATCGCGGTTTACCGCGCCGTCCAGGAGGCCGTGAACAACGTCGTCAAACACGCGCAAGCTCGAAACGTCAGCGTGGTCATCGACCGACGCACAACTGAGCTTAGGATCGTCGTCGAAGACGACGGGAACGGCTTCGACTTTCAGGAATTCTCGCAGGGCGAGAGCCGCCACGCAAAATTGGGCCTGTCCGTCATCGAGGAGCGCCTCACGCTGCTCGGTGGATCTTTGGCGATCGAATCTGAACCCGGCCACGGCACCTCTCTTTTCATGAGAATACCGGTGCCAATAGGGGAGATGGGCTATGTGCCCGATCCGGATCACGTTGACTGACGATCATCCGCTTGTTCTGGCCGGAATGAAGGCGTTGCTTCAGGACGTGCATGACATTGAGATCGTCGGGGAAGCAACGGATGGACAGGCCGCCCTAGACATCATTCGCCAGGCCACACCGGACATTGCCATCCTGGACATTTCACTTCCCGGTATCAGTGGCCTCGAAGTTGCTCGAACCTTAGCGACGCAGCTTCCTCAAGTTCGTCTTCTGGCGCTGACCGTGCACGAGGATCACGCCTACGTTCAGCCGATGCTGCAAGCGGGAGCTCGCGGCTATTTGCTGAAGCGCTCTGCGGCCGACGAGCTCGAGCGCGCAGTTCGCGCGATCGCTGGAGGTGGTTTGTATCTGGATCCAGCAATAGCGGAGAAAGCACTTCCATCCGCGCAGGGCGCCCACTCGTCTTCCGGCGCTTCCACAGCCGGCGAGCTGACACCGCGCGAGAGTGAGGTTCTCAGATTTATCGCGCAAGGCTTCAGCAACAAGGAAATTGCCAATCAGCTAAGCATCAGCATCAAGACCGTCGAAACTTACAAGGCCAGGGCGGTCGAAAAGCTCGGACTGTTCACGCGTGCCGACATCGTGCGCTACGGCGTGGCCCTTGGCTGGTTGAGTCATTCGGGAAAGAGTGCGGATCAAGTTTGAGCGGGAAGTAGGTGGGCCAAACGGCCCTGCATGGCATGAGGACGTCAGGATTATCCCGACAGGCCCCGCTCATCTCCTGACTGCCCGATGGGACGCCGTCCACTATCTTCCATGAAGCGGACGAGAGAACCAACGCGAATCGCCGGCCGAACGGCTTTTGCACTCCGCACCTTTTTGGACGGATCAAGTTGCTTGGAGGCATATATGAGAAATGTACTTTTCCGAGGACGTGCCCGTCGTCGGCTCTTTGCACAGTATGAGAAACTGCCCGAGCTCGCGACCCGGACGAACTCGCGGCTAGATGCCCGCACGGCTAGAACTGCAGGCATTTTCCTCGCTTGCGTCTACATCACCTGTCTCCTGTTCTCGGCGTACGCGATTGCTTGATGGCAACAGGCGTGTGACAACCGACAGAATCACGAAGTTGGATTCATTGTCCCGATCCCTTGCAGAAACTCGTTCGATTATGGATACAGTCGTGGTTCTCCTGGTCCTCGGTATGTTGTTCACGGCTCTTTGTTTTGCGGCGCTGGAGATCGCGGCACGTCGATTTTCCCGGACTTTTGGACGTCAGCTTCCGATGTAATGTGCGGCGCACCCATCTCACTGCGCGATGAAGATTGCTGTTATGCAAGGTGAGGGCCGCCTCGATCGACGGCCCTCCAAGTTTGCGTTTATCGGCAGACACGCACGTGCTTGACGATACGTCGACCATGATAGCCGCGCGTGACGATGGTTCGCACGGTGCAGACCCTCCGATGATGATGATAGTGATAGCCGGCCTGCATCGTCTCGGATGTTGCCGCTGCGCCGACCGGTGGCGCCATCATCGCATTGGCAGGAACCAAGAACTGAGTGCCTGCAAGCAGAGCAGCGGCCGCAAATCCATAGGCGATTTTCTTCATGGTTTTTCCTTGTCGTAAGCCCCCTCCGCACTTCTATGTCGTTGCAATGAATGCGGAGTGAACGACGATAATGCAATCGTCGTCGCGATCTTTCGCCGCAGATGCAGAAATGGATAGCTGACTCCGTCGCGGAGACGGCTTGGGGATTGAGGCGCATCCTAATCCGCTTACCGTCCCGCAGGAACTGCCGAAGTCGCTTTTGATTATTCACGTCTCAAAAGTCGCCATCTCGAACGCACTACCCTCATTGGGAGTAGAGCGAACAGCGGCCTTAACGGGAGGGAGTGAACAGGCACTCTCGCCAGGACACAAGGGAGCCTGCAGTGCTTTCGCTGATGGATGTTGCTGCCGTTCTGCTGACATTGTCTGCCGTCTTCGGCTGGCTCAATCACAAGTTCCTGCCGCTCTCCCGCAGCGTAGGTCTTCTCGTGATGAGCGTCCTGACGTCACTGCTCCTGATCGGCTTGGATGCGGCGTTTCCCACAATTCAACTACTAGACCAGCTTGCCAACGGGCTCCGGCAAATCGACTTTGCCGAAGTCGTGGTGAATGGGATGCTTGCATTTCTGCTGTTCGCCGGCGCGTTGCACGTAGATCTGGACACGCTCAGAAGCCGCGCCATTCCGGTATTTATTCTGGCCGTTCTCGGCACCTCAATTTCAACCGGCCTCGTAGGCCTGATGTTCTGGTTCATCTGCGGCCTTTTACACCTACCCGTATCGTTGGCTTGGGCGTTCGTGTTCGGCGCGCTGATCAGCCCGACTGACCCCGTTGCTGTCCTGAGTACGCTTCGCAACACCAAGGTGCCGAAAGAGCTGCAGATCGAGGCGGAAGGCGAGGCATTGTTCAACGACGGCGTCGGGATCGTTCTGTTCACGATCATGCTTCGCTTTGCGAGCACCGGAGACGGCGCTCAGGTTTCGGCCGCCGATGTCGCTGAGTTACTCGTTCGCGAAGCTGGTGGCGGATTAGTGCTGGGCTTGTTGACTGGCTATGTTGCGTATCGCGCGATGCGGCTCATCGACGACTACGCCATCGAGGTGCTGATCTCCCTTGCCCTCGTCACTGCAACCTACGCACTTGCGCTGCATCTGCACGTCAGTGGCCCGCTCTCCATGGTCGCCGCGGGCCTCCTCATCGGCGACCGAGGACCTCGATACGCAATGAGTGAGCGGACACAAGGATATCTGTTCGCGCTCTGGACCCTCATCGACGAAATTCTCAACTCGGTCCTTTTTCTGCTCATCGGGCTGGAGACCTTGATACTGCGCTTCGATCCTTGCAGCCTCGGTCTGGCAGCAGCGACGGTGCCAATCGTTCTCTTCGCCCGCTTTGCGTCCGTTTCGGTTCAACCATTCCTGTTCGGATGGACTCGGCTGCTCTCCTTGCGCAACGCGCCCTTTCTCACCTGGGCCGGCGTCCGAGGCGGAATTTCAGTTGCACTCGCCCTGTCCGTGCCGGATGGCCCGGCCAAGGCCGCAATGCTCGCCTCAACCTATGGGGTCGTCCTGTTCAGCAACATCATTCAAGGCTCGACTCTAGGCTGGGTGGCAAAGCGGACCGTCGGACAATAAGTCTCGTCTCGAACTGTCGCTGAAGCGCGGGGCGACAAGCGCTCACTCTAACCGGTTCAATCCTCATAGCTGTCGATGACTGCATCTGCGATTACGCGTTTGGTCAGGACGCCGACGATATCCTTAACGCGCGGGCGCGAGGCAGAGCGGACAACGATTGCCGCGCCGGCCCGATGGCGCTTCAACCTGGCAAACACCAAGCTCAAAAGATCCTGATCGCGGCAAATGACCATCCGCCGCTCGACGAATTGCTCGACCATGAGAGATGGATTCGATTGCGACTCCGCCCATAAGCCGGAACGTGGTGGGATCAGCCCGACAATCCGCCCTTCGCGCTCAATCACGATAGGAAGTGCATCGTCGATATCTTCCGCAGCCATGGCCTGTTTTAGTGTCGTTCCTACTCCGGCGACGATAAAGCGCGTTTCCATGATGTCCTGAGCCTGCTTCACCAAGTAGAGGTTGATATGCCGCTCCTTTGGAATGCGGTGACCGCGGTGGCGCAGCTTGACCGTGTAGATCGTCTCGTTGACGAGTGCACGCCTGACGCCTGCCGCCAACGCCACCGCAACGATCACCGGAACGATGATTGCGTAGTCGCGCGTCATTTCGAAGACCATCACGATCGCGGTCATGACGCCGCCCGTACCTGCACCGACCATTGCCGCCATTCCAATGATCGCGGCCGAAGATGGCGTCAGCCCTGAATGAGGCAGGATTGAATTGGTTGCGGCGGCAAAGGCGGCCCCCAGGGTGGCGCCAAGGTAAAGCGATGGCGAGAATATCCCGCCCGACGCCCCACAGCCGAGACTGACCGTCGTTGCCAACAGCTTCAACACAAACAGCAGCACCAGTAAACCCGCCCCCGTCATGTTGTGGTCCAATATCTCCTGAATGACGGAATAGCCAACGCCGTCGACGTAGGAGTGACCAAAGGCATGCGTGAGCACCACCATCATCAGGCCGATTGACGACATGCCGATGATATTCTGAACATACTCGTTGCCAGACAGCTTCGGAAACCCGTCTTCCATGAAGACGAGCAGACGGATGAACGCCCAGGCTGCCGCTCCAGACAACAGGCCGAGCAGGACGAATGCGAGAGCTTCCTGCGCATTGAAGGATGCGACCATGCTGAATTGCATATCCGGAACCGAAAAGGCCGGGTCCGGACCGATCAGGATGCGCCCGATCGTGGTCGCAGCCCCCGTGGCCACGACGACTGGAAGGAATGTCCGGTTTGAAACTTCCGGCAGAAGAATTTCCAGAGCAAACAGCACGCCGCCCAGCGGAGTATTGAAGGTTGCGGCAATGCCCGCGCCCGCGCCCGCGGACAGCAGCGTGATCCTCTGCCGGGTCGAGAGCCCGATGAATTGAGCAAAGGCTGAACCAAGGGCTGAGCCTATCTGAATGATAGGGCCTTCGCGCCCGACGGCGGCGCCGCTTCCGATCGATATTGCGGACGCCAGCGCCTTTATCAAAGCTACCGAACCCCGAATTTTGCCGCGCTTGTAGAATATGGCGTCCATCACTTCGGGTACGCCATGTCCCTTTGCTTCTGGAGCGAACCACCTGACGAGAAAGACGACGATGAGGCCGCCGATCACAGGCGCAAGAAGAACAAAGTCGCCGAAAGGACTGGGGCCCTCACTGACGTTTGCGTCGTAAACGACGCTCAGCCTGCCATTGTAAGACAAGTTGTGCACGAGGCCGATCAGCGCGCGAAAGCCGACGGCGCCAAGTCCGGTCATGACGCCAATCACCAAGGCGAGCGCGCAAAGCACGAGAAGGCTGACCTTCCGCTCTTCAGCAAACGGCTTGATGCTGCTGCGAATCAGGGCTTTTCGCGTGCCGTAAGTCAGGACCGAGGGCATTTGACCACTATTGCGCACAGACACCGATATGAACTCTGGTTCCGAAAGACGGTTCCTGCCAAGAGGCATGGCGACAATCTGCGCCCATCACCGCCATTGGACACCCTTAGTCGCTGCCCGTCCATTCATGGTGCCCTCCCAGCGGTAGTCAGGAAGCTCCAGTTCGTCGGCGATGTCCCGCCCAATTGCGAGCCTCGCCAGCCCCGGTATCGAGAAACTTCTGACCACGACGTTGCGGAAGAGCATTCCCACACGCGTTCTCGGCGCCAGCGCCCCGGCAAAGCGCTCGGCACCCTGCTGTTTCCGGCCTATATAGCTCTTCAGCCGCGCCTCGTATCCGGCAAATGCCTCCAGATATCTTCCGCCGGCCATGGCGAGTTCACCGGCCAAGACATAAGCTGAAATCATCGCCAGCGCCGATCCCTGCCCTGCCAGGAGCGAGACGCAGAAAGCGGCATCACCAACGAGCGCCACCCGACCTCGTGACCAGTTCGGCATCCTGATCTGACTGACGGTGTCGAAATAGAGTTCACCGGCGCGCTCCAGTTCGGCGAGCATCTGATCGCACTCCCAGCCATCTCCGCCATAGATTTCACGAAGGAGCGCCTTTTGCGAGGCCGGCGCTTCCGGCAACACTGAGCGATGCTCGGCAAATACCAAGAGAAACAAGGTGCGATCATCACGCAGCGTGAAGCGGCCTACCATACGGCCCGGCTGACCGTAGATCAGATACACATCCTCGTCGCGCGGACGATAGCCGTGAGCTTCGAAAGCGGCCACGATATACCCCAGACGCCGCTCGAACTGAGCCAGCGGACCAAAGACCAGATTGCGCACCGCTGAATGCAGGCCGTCTGCCCCGACGAGAAGGTCGAACCTGCGCCTGCCGCCGTGCTTCAGCTCGACTTCGACGCAATCTGGTTTCTCTTCGACGAGAATGATCTCGTCTCCGAAAATGGCTTCAACGCCGCTGGTCCGTTCGAACAGCATGCGCGAGAGGTCACTGCGCTGAAGAGTAACGTATCGTCCATTCGTCAACTCGGAGAAGACTTCGGTACCGAAGCCGGCCAGCCGACGGCCAGCTTCATCTACGATCCGAAACTCTCGGGCGTAGTAGCCGTGGCGATTGATCTCCGGCATCAATCCCATCCGTTCAGCGATGGTGTAGCCGAGCCCCCAAAAGTCGATGACATAGCCTCCGCTCCGTAGAGCGGAGGCGCGCTCGAGGAGCGTCGGCCGGAAGCCGGCTGCTTTCAACCAATAGGCAAGCGTGGGTCCGGCAATTCCAACCCCGGAGATTAGAACGCTGTTCATGCCATCTCCTTAGAAACGAACGACGATCAGCAACACGATGCCCGAGCTCGCTCTAGTGCTTCGGTGGTCTTCGGATGAGAATTATTCGCTTGCGTACAAGAACATTTGAGGCCGCAACAGAGTATTACATACATCGCGACGCGATCGCCGCGATGATGTTCCGAGTAGTCTCGCCTGCGCAACTTCAATGTCGAGCTTCGGAAGCTGGACTGTTCCGACAAAGGAGGCGAATTGGAAGACAAGTTGACTGTCCATGTGAGGCATATCGAGCGCACCCTTCGTGTAAGCGCAATCGCTCTATTTCTCGCGCTCTCGGTCTGGCTGCTTCGCGACATACTGTTGCTCTTGTTCAGCGCCGTGGTCATCGCTTGCGTTTTGCGCGGCGCCAGCAACGCGGTCCGTCGGGTAACGCGCCTCGGGCCATACACGTCGTTGATTTCCGTCATTCTCGTGACAGGGCTCGCACTCGGTGCGCTGCTGTGGTGGCGCGGCAGCGCTATTTTCATCCAGGCCGACGAGATCAGCCAGCAACTGAGAACCCAACTGGCACGGATCTGGAGCGAACTGCAAAACAGCTCGTGGGGTTCGATTTTGGCTCAACAGTTGCAGATCGCCGGCAAGTCTCTGCGCACTGGCCTGACAGGCTACGTCACCGGCGTCGTTGGCTCCGTTCTCGGCATAGGTGGCACTCTCGTCGTGACGGCGGCGACAGCGATATTCCTCGCTGCGTCGCCCCAATTGTATCTCGAAGGCTCGCTTCGTTTGCTTCCAATGGCCTGGCGACCTCGCGGCCGAGAAGTTGCCGGAGAGCTCGGTGCTACGCTTAGGCTCTGGTTTCTTGGTCAACTCGTCGACATGCTGATTGTGGGCCTGCTCCTCGGATTGGGCCTTCTCCTCATCGGTTCGCCCCTGCCACTATCACTGGCCCTGCTGGCGGCCCTCCTGAACTTCGTGCCATACATCGGGGCACTTGCAGGCGCAGTGCCGGCGATCCTTGTGGCGCTGGCACAGTCTCCTGTCCTCGCCGCTTGGGTCGCTCTCTTGTTTTTGGCGATCCAGCTGTTGGAAGGAAATGCCATCGCACCATGGATTCAGAAACGAACTGTCTCGCTGCCACCCGCACTGACGATACTTTCCCAAACGATCCTTGGCACTCTCTTCGGTTTGATCGGGCTGATCGTTGCCACGCCCCTGATCGCCGTTCTGCTCGTTGCTGTCCGCATGATCTATGTCGAAGGCTTCCTGGAGCGCGAAAGTAAACAGGCGGCCTAGTTCAGGAATACTACTGAAAAGGTACGGAGGCGATGGAGTTGGTACGGTGTCGTACACTCGTGTGTCTGACCGGAAATTGGCGCGACATAGTGTCCCGAACGCTTGACTCTAGAAACCAAGATTGCAGGCTGATGTTGAGACCGCATTCTGAAATGACAGGAGCCACAGATGCGGAGACTCACACTTGCCCTTTCTCTCACCGGCCTGATCGCGATATCTCCTATCAGCAGTACCCAGGCTGCGCCTCTGACACCGCTCTCGGCAGCCGCGAGCCCGACGGAGCACACGTCGGCAGTGCAAGATAGTCTCACCCAGGTTCGCTGGCATGGCGGCTGGGGAATCGGCGCCGGCCTGCTGGCAGGAGCCTTGATCGGCTCCGCCACTGCAACTCCGTACTATGAGGAATATCCGCCATACTATGGTTACAGATACCCCTACGGCTATGGTGGGTACTACCCGGCTTACGCCTATACACCTTACTGGGGTGGCTACGGTTGGGGGCCGCGACCATACGCCTGGGGCCCGCGCCCCTGGCGCTATAGCTACGGCTGGTCCGCGCCGAGGCCGTGGGGATATAGGGTCCGGCGCGCGCACCCTTGGCGTCATAGCTACGGCTGGGCGCCGCGGCACTATCGGCACCACCATCACGGCGTGATCCGTGCGCACCATCGGTGGTGACGCGTTGCGCGTGTAGCAAAGTGCCCGGCGCATTCAGATGTGCCGGGCGACGATGGGTATTTCGTTGGAGAAGCCGCAACATGGCGGAATTGCTGCAGGACGTCCGTCAGCCGTTCGAAAGACTTCGAGAGGCGATCACGGTGCAAGATTGGCTGTTGACGTCCTGCTTCCGAGTGAAATTTGCACCTACGGCTCGTTCCGCCGGGTGTCGAAGCTTGTGCTTCCACAATGCGGACATTTCGGAATCTTGTGTCCTTTTGTGACGTGAGTGGCCTGATGACATCGCTCACACCTGAAGTCTCCAGTCTCTTGGGCTGTCTCACCTGCATGCGCCGCCATGATACTTCTCCCTGTTGAGCGCGGGCGCCCCATATGGTCCAAGCGTCGCGCGCGGAAAGAGTTGCTAATTGTGTTCGGGGTCGCCAAAGCAACACCCTCTTGGCCTACATGCGTTCTTTCACGCCGGTCTCTACGAGCCACCAATTCACTGGATAGCTCGTGAGAAATCCCGCGATCATCGCAATCTGCATCATGAACCAGAACTCTGGCATCGACGGCTCGAGCCTCACCCCGAACAGATTCCTGAAGATCGCGAACTGCGCGACTGCCATGAAACCGTACATCCCGATTTGCCACGCAGTCAGGGAGAGAGTGTCTGCCTTCACGGCCTGGACGATTCCTGCGCCCGGCGACAAGTCGCGCATCGGTTTGATCGTGAAGTACTGGAATGCGACGCCGAGCACGAAGGCGAACAGGAAATCCACAACCCAGATCGCGAACATCTTCTCTGAAAACAGGCTCTTCCATCCCGCCCAGATCGCAATCACCGGAAACGCGAGCGCAAGGCTCTCGGCGATGATGTCCCCAAGTGTACATCCGGCGCCACAGTGCATGGCACCTTTCGCGACCATGACCGGAAACGGCGTCTCCTTCCTGCTGTCGGAGTGCTTGTTCTGCTCAGTCGCATCCCGGGCCGCAAGCCGGCCGAACCGGTAGTACAGCCACAACGTCAGTACGGTGCCGAACAGACCGTTCACTGGCCAGACAACATTCATGATCCACATCCGCTGTGGGTGGCGGGTTAGGTCGATCGCGATGATGATTGCGCAAACAAATCCGACAGCCAGACTAGCCAGCGCCAGATCTTTCAGCCAAATCGGAGTCATTGGCTCCTCCGTTTATCGGAGAAGAAACGTTGTGAAGATCGCCTTCGTTCAAATCGGGCTTGTGGTTTCCCACGATCATCGCGGGGCCGAGCTCTGGAGAATTGATTATTTCACATTCAATTCTCAGGCACGCAGGCGACGTCCGATTTGCCGATCGTACTCGCGCTGTATCAATCCAGAGCACGAACAGGCGGAATGCTCCAGCTGGGCCCGGTCGACCAGAGTTATCGCTGCTCGGGTGTTGCGGATGATGCCGGCCTGTTCGAAAGTCTCGAGACATTCGCTGACACTGGCTCGACGGATCCCCAGCAATTGAGCCAAAACAGCATGCGTGATCGGCAGTTCTCCAGAGTCCATTGCGTTTGCCGCGACGAGAAGCCAGCGGGCAAGTCGCTGCTTGATGGAATGGAGTGAGTTGCAGGCTCCCACCTGTGATGTCTGAAACAAGACAAGGTTGATGTAAGAGAGGATCACTCCACGGAGGATCCCAAAATCGTCAAGCGCAGCGAGAAAAGCCGGCGTCGGAATTCGCAGTGCCGTTCCGCCCACCTGAACGACCCGACGGTGCGGCGGCATCGGATCCTCCGGCGCCAAAACGCAGGGGGCGCCGATCATTCCCTCGGAGCCGACCAGCCAAGCCTCGACGAAGCGCCCGGCTTCGACCTTGGCAGAGACCGATACGAGACCACTGCCGAGGAAGTAGACATACTCCATCGGCAAACGCCAATGATGAAGGACTTGACGCGGCTTGAGCTCGACGACGGTCCCGATCGACCGGAGTACCGTCAGCTCCGCTTCTGGGATGCAGCGCAGGAGCTTGTTCCGTGCAGCCAGGGGCTGAACGCGGGCTTCAGGCTCAATCGATCTCGGAACCAGGCCTGTCGCCTGACCGTCCTGCATTGCTGCTGCTCCCCGCAATCTCCGTGGATCGGTCGGAACGGTCCACGGGTCTGCGGAGAGTACGCACTCGGGGCATCGGCGGTTCCTTTTTCAGGACTACTCCTATTCTCCGTTCCATCATCCTGATTTGAGGCCTTCTCCTCGAACCGAGGGCGGCTCGGACCGACGCGCTGGAGGGCTTCGGACGTTCCGGCCCAAACAGTTGAGTGATGCGATGTCGGTACGAGACCGAACGAAGGCATACGACGTTCTCTGGGACGGAGCTGGTTCTTAAGGTCTCGCGGAAAGCAATTCAGAGCCGGCCAGCGCGGGGGAATCCAACTCTTCCTCTCCAAAGATCAGTCGGCCAGCGTGGCTAAATATTTCGTAGCCATCATCGCGCGCGACCGCGACGAGCGTTATGCCAGCGTGCTCAGCGGTCTCGATCGCCAGCGAAGTCGGCGCGGACACGGCGATGAGCAACGGCACGCCCATTCGGGCCGTCTTCTGAACCAGTTCGACGGAGACCCGACTGGTTATGAGCACAGCTCCGCGCGACGTTTCGAGGCCGGCTCTGGCCGCCGCACCAGCGAGCTTGTCCAGTGCATTGTGACGTCCGACATCTTCCCTTACCAATCGGATGTCATGGCCGTCCCAGAAGGCCGCAGCGTGCATCGCGCCCGTCGCCTGGTTTTGATGTTGGAGCGGTCGCAAGGAGCGCATCGCCTCCAGAATGTCGAAGGGGCGAAACCCGCCCTCGCTGACTACGCGCGTCGGCCGCGGGCAAGCCTGTTCCAGGCTCTCAATTCCGCACAGGCCGCAGCCGACCGGCCCAACCATCGCCCTCCGCCTGTTGGCGAGGAGGTCACCATAGGATTCGTCGAGCCAGATCCGCACTTCGCAACCGAGCTCGAGCTCGACGACTTCGATGCTGATGATGTCCCCGCCATGCTCCACGATGCCCTCGCTCAAGCTGAAGCCTACGCCGAAATCCAGGAGGTCAACGGGAGAGGCCATCATCACCGCGTAAGTCGAGCCGTTGTACGTGAGCGCTATCGGCCGTTCCTCTGCGACCTTGCGTGAGGATGGAATCGGGCTACGCCCGCGCCACACCAGCTCTGGTCTGTCGCGCGTACAACGATCCTGCATATCCCGCTCCGAGGTTGGCTTCTGGCAACCTCAGCCATCGGGCCGCGTTCCCTGGCCATCATCCATTGTCGGGCCCCGCTCCCGCTGTTCAACATCGCGCGATCAAAACCATTCCGCTGGTACGGCACCGCGCACAGATTTCCTGAGCGGAGAATGCGTGTGTCGCCCGTCCGTCGATGGTCTTGCAGGTGCTGGGTTTTTTCACGCGCTTGCCGCTCAAGCCGCCGTCCCGCCCAGAAGCGGCTGCTCAGGAACCCGCGCGGGGAACATACGTTGCCGATGCACAGGCTGGCCGGTTCCCGAAGAGAGCAAGATCATGGCGCGACCCAACGAAGCTGGTGACCACACTCCAGACACGGTTGAATACGACGGCCCAGCTGGCGGATGGGGGTCCCTGAAAGGAATAGCGCGGATCTTCGGCAAGGAGTGGGATTCGCCCGCGGCCTTGAACACCCTTCGCCGGCAGAACAAGCCGAAAGGCTTCATGTGCGTTTCCTGCTCATGGGCCAAACCTGCGGATTATCATGCCTTCGAATTCTGCGAGAACGGCGCCAAGGCAACGCTCTGGGAGCTAACGTCGCGCCGCTGTACGCCGGAGTTCTTTGCCGAGCATACCCTAACCGAGTTGTTGTCATGGAGCGATTATGACCTCGAGCAGCAGGGGCGCCTGACGCATCCGCTGCGTTACGACAGCACTACTGATAAGTACGTTCCCTGCTCCTGGGACGAGGCATTTCATGCTATCGGATCGCAATTGAGGACGCTCGATCCGAAATCGGTCGTGTTCTATTCGTCAGGGCGCGCCAGCCTCGAGACCTCCTACCTGTATGCTCTCTTTGCACGGGTGTACGGCAACAACAATCTGCCGGACAGCTCCAACATGTGTCACGAAACGACCTCAGTCGCTCTCAAGAAGCTGATCGGGGCGGGCGTTGGGACCGTGGTCTTCGACGACCTCAGCAACTGCGATGCGATGTTCTTCTTCGGGCAAAATACCGGGTCGAACAGTCCACGCTTCCTTCATCCCCTACAGGACGCTGCCGAGCGCGGCGTCCAGATCATTACGTTCAACCCCGTCCGCGAAAAGGGTCTCGAAGTCTTCATCAATCCGCAGAATCCGACGGAGATGCTGACGGGCAAGGCCACACAAATCAGCAGCCAGTACCATCAAGTGAAGGTGGGTGGCGACATCGCGGTCATTGTGGGAATCTGCAAGCACGTCTTCGCGGCGGACGACGCGGCCAAGCAGCAGGGCAAACGTGTGGTCGACGCTCCCTTCGTCGAGCAGCACACACATGGTTTCGAAGAGTTCGAAGCCAAGGTCCGGGCGACGTCCTGGGAAGAAATCGAGATCGCATCCGGTCTGAGCCGTTCGGTTATCGAGGGCGCCGCGCAGGTCTACGTCGAGGCGGACCGCGTGATCGGTATCTACGGCATGGGGCTGACCCAGCACGTACACGGCTTCCAAAACGTGGCGATGCTCGTCAACATGCTGCTTCTAAAGGGAAACATCGGGAGAGACGGCACCGGCATCTCGCCCGTGCGTGGACACTCGAATGTCCAGGGTCAGCGCACCGTGGGCATCTCGGAAAAACCCGAACTGGTTCCGCTCGACAAATACGCCAAGCAGTTCGGGTTCGAACCGCCGCGCGAGAAGGGCATGAACACCGTTGAGACATGCGAGGGCGTTCTCGCCGGCAAGGTCAAAGCGTTCGTCGGCCTCGGCGGAAATTTTGTCCGCGCCATTCCGGAGCGATCGAAGATGGAAGCGGCCTGGCGCGGGCTGGAGCTGACGGTCCAGATTGCCACCAAGCTCAACCGCAGCCACCTGGTGCACGGCAAGGTAGCCTATCTGCTGCCGTGCCTTGGTCGAACCGAAGAAGATGTGCAGGCAAGCGGCCAGCAGGCGGTTACCATGGAGGATACGTTCAGCTGCATCCAGGGTTCGATCGGGTTGCGCAAGCCCGCCAGCGAACACTTGAGATCCGAGGTGGCGATCGTCGCAGGTCTGGCCAAGGCAACCCTGCCCCCCAATCCCAAACTGAAATGGGATGAATGGGTCGGCAACTACGATCTCGTTCGTAACGAGATCGCGGAGACCTATCCGGACGAATTCCACGACTTCAATGCGCGGATGTTCACGCCGGGCGGGTTCTATCGTGGCAATTCAGCGCGCGAACGGATTTGGAAGACCGAGAGCGGCAAGGCAGAGTTTACAGCGCCCGAAACCCTCACCTCGACCGGCTTTTCCGATGCACCCGGCCGCTTCCGGCTGCTGACCATGCGCAGCAACGACCAGTTCAATACGACGATTTACGGCTACAGCGATCGGATGCGAGGCATTGAGGGGACACGGGACGTATTGCTGATGAATCCCGACGAAATCTCACGCGCCGGACTTCGGGAGGGTCAAATGGTTTCCCTCGTCAGCGACGCGGAGGACGGCATCCTGCGCGAGGTGGGTCCTCTTAAGGTGACCCCGTTCAAACTGCCGGATGGCTGCGTCGGGGCCTATTATCCGGAAATGAACCCCCTGATCCCGCTGTCGCACCACGACATCCATTCGAAGACGCCGGCCGCTAAATCGGTGCCGGTCCGAATCCGCGCGTGAGCGATGGCGCGGAAGAGGGACCGTGAATGCAGCTTTTCCGCCCCGGCGCGAACACGATTGCGACGGTGATGATCGCGGCAATTGGAGCAGCGCCGGTGCTTGCAGTTGGGTTGTCCTATGAGGTGATGCGATCTCCTTACGTCACCAGCCAGAACATCAGCCGGAACCAGCCGGTGCCGTTCAGTCACGAGCATCATGTTTCCGGTCTCGGTCTGGACTGCCGCTACTGCCACGCCTCGGTGGAGAAGGCGCGCTTTGCCGGCATCCCGCCGACTGAGACTTGCATGACCTGCCATTCGCAGATCTGGACCAACGCGCAGATGCTGGCGCCGGTGCGCGAGAGTCTTTCCAAGAACCAGCCGATTGCCTGGGAACGCGTCCACCGGCTTCCCGACTACGTCTATTTCGATCATTCCGTCCACGTCGCCAAAGGCGTCGGATGCACGACCTGTCATGGCGACGTCGGACGGATGCGGCTGATGCGCCAGGCCGCGCCGCTGACGATGCAATGGTGCCTCGATTGCCACCGCTCTCCTGAACGTTTCCTGCGTCCACGCGAAGCGGTTTTCGATCCGAACTGGCAGGCGCCCAAGAATCAGGCCGAGGTCGGGGCCAAGCTTGCCGCAGGCTATCACATCAACACGGGTCATTTGACGGACTGCACGATATGCCACCGCTGAAGGAATTGCCGACGCGGCCAGGTCCTGCCGGACGTAGCAAGCTCAATCGCCGTCAGGCGCTCAGCTTGCTGGTAACCGGCATGGCGGGTGGACTCGCGGCCTGCACCAAGCCGGATGAGCAGATCCTGCCCTATGTCAGGATGCCCGAGCGGATCGTTCCTGGCGAACCGCTGAAATTTGCGACGACGCTCGCATTGGCGGGGATCGGTCGCGGCGTAATCGTGACTTCGATCGACGGCAGGCCGATCAAGGTGGAAGGCAACCCGCGTCATCCGGGCAGCCTGGGTGCCACCGACGTTTTCGCTGAAGCAGCCGTTCTTTCGCTTTACGATCCCGACCGCTCGCGCACGATCCTGCACGATGGCGCGATTGCGCCGCGCGAAGCGTTGAACCGAGCGCTGGTGACCGAACTTTCCGACGCTCACAGCAGCCAGGGTAAAGGCCTGCGCTTGTTGACCGGGCGCACCACCTCCCCGACTCTGCTGCGCCAGATCGATGCTCTGCTTCAGGCGTTCCCGGCCGCATCGTGGCACGCGTACGATCCAACGGACGAGGACAACGCGCGCCAGGGTGCGCAGCTCGCTTATGGCCAGCCTGTGAGCAGCATTGCCGATGTCGCAAAGGCGCGCGTGATCGTTGCGCTCGATGCCGATCCGCTCGGGCATGGCCCCGATCAGATGCGCATTGGCCGCGGTTACGCAACCGGCCGCGGCGACGCGAATGCTTTTTCGCGTCTCTATTGCCTTGAAAGCGCACTCACGCTCACCGGAGCAAAGGCGGACGAACGTCTGGCGCTTCGTCCCGAGGCAATCGAGCGGTTCGCAGCGATCCTCGCGCGGGAGTTCGGCGCGGCGACCGGCGCAACCGAACTTCCGGAGCGCGAGCGCCTGCTGCTTCAGAAGATCACGGCCGACTTGAACTCGCACAAGGGAGAGGCGCTCGTCATTGCGGGCCCGGCAGTGTCCAGGGAAGTCCACGCATTGGTGCATTGGATCAATGCCAAGCTCAATGCGCCCATTCGGCTCATCGACCCCGTTGATCGTACGCCGTCCGGCAAGCAGGCGGGAACGCTCGAACAGCTCGCAGGCGATCTCGACGCCGGCCGCGTGCGTCAGCTCGTCATGATCGGCGTCAATCCCGCCTATGACGCACCAGCCGATTTGCACTTCAAGGCCCGGGCGGAAACGGCGCCTTTCCGCCTGCATATGGGCGAGTACACCGACGAAACCGCGGCTATCGCCAACTGGCATGTCCCGCAGAGACATCGTCTCGAAACGTGGTCGGATCTGCGAGCCAGCGACGGGACGGCCAGCATCGTCCAGCCTCTGATCAAGCCGCTGTACGAGAGCTTCAGCGAGCACGAGCTTCTCGCCTGGCTGAGCGGCGCAGAAGATGCGGGCGCTTACGAATTGGTGCGGCAGACCTGGCCGACCGCGGCCGCTGCGGATTTCGAGGCATGGTGGCAGCGCGTGCTGCACGACGGGATCATTGCAGGAAGCGCCGCCACTGCTGTTTCCCTCCCTGCTCCGCTCCTGCCGCCACTCGCGGATCCCGAACCTCACGACAAGCGCGACGACGAGATCAGCCTGGTTCTGCGCCCTGATCCTTGCCTCTGGGATGGCTCATACGCCAACAACGCTTGGCTCCAGGAGTGTCCGAAACCGCTAAGCAAGCAGGTCTGGGGCAATGCGCTCGCGCTGCATCCAGATCAGGCAACCCGCCTCGGTCTCGCATCCGGGGACGTCGTCACGGTCGCCGCGAACGGCCGATCGATCGAGGTGCCCGTGCTGACTGAACCCGGGACGGCCATGGGCGTCGGCGCGCTCACGCTCGGTGGGGGGCGGCAAAAGGCCGGCGCGATCGGCAACGGCGTCGGCGCCAGTGCCTACACGATCCGGACCTCCGACAACAGTTGGCGCCTACCGCAAGTTGCGATCAGGCGGATAGGACGCCGGGAGCCGATTCTCACAACGCAAAACGTCGTTCGCACGCCAGAGGACGTCCGCGAGCTCTATCCACAACACCGGCTCGGGCAATCCCTGACGTCGGCGGCCATCCCCGATCCTCCAAGCCTAATGCCACCGGCGGTGAAGTCTGGCGACGGGCATGCATGGGCGATGGTGATCGATACATCGGTTTGCATCGGTTGCAATGCCTGCGTGCTCTCTTGCCAGGCCGAGAACAACATTCCCGTGGTGGGGCCGGAGCAGGTGGCCATGGGACGCGACATGCACTGGATGCGCGTCGATGCCTATGATCATGGCGCGCCGGCCAGCCCGCAACTCGGCTTTCAGCCCGTGCCGTGCATGCATTGCGAGCACGCCCCTTGCGAACCTGTCTGCCCTGTCGCTGCATCCGTCCATGACAGCGAAGGCCTGAACGCGCAGGTCTACAATCGCTGTATCGGAACCCGCTTCTGCGAAGCGAACTGCCCGTACAAGGTGCGGCGCTTCAACTTCTTCGGCTACGCGGACGGCGAGGAGTACGGCAACCTCGGGGCGGAATCCTATCGCGGGCAGAAGAACCCTGAGGTGACCGTTCGCGCCCGCGGCGTCATGGAGAAGTGCACCTATTGTGTGCAAAGGATCAGCGGAGCCAGGCGCACCGCGGAACGTGAAAACCGTCCGCTCGATCCCGACGAAGTCCGAACGGCTTGCCAGAATGCCTGTCCGACCCGCGCCATCAGCTTTGGAGATCTGAACCAGGCGGACGCTGAGATCAACCGCAGGAAGTCCGATGCGCGCCATTACGCCCTGCTTGGCCATCTCGGCACGCGTCCCCGCACCACTTATCTATCCGACGTCCGCAACCCGGCCCGGTCAGATTCGGAGCGGCGGACATGAGCGAGGTCCTCGCTGCAGAGCCCCCACCGGCGCATCGTTGGATTGCGTCCGAACGCGCCGATGATCTCGCGATGACGCAAGCCGTTGCGGATCCGCTCTTCACTGGATTCGGCAGACGATGGTGGGGCGCAATTTTGATAACCTTGCCTTTCGTGCTCTGGCTGTTCGGAGCGATCGCCTGGCTGTTCTATCGCGGCATCGGCATATGGGGCATCAACTCTACTATCGTCTGGGGAGTCGCGATCGCCAACTACGTCTGGTGGATTGGCATCGGCAACGCCGGCACGCTGATTTCGGCAATGCTGCTGCTGACGCGGCAGAAATGGCGCGCCTCGATCAACCGCTTCGCGGAAGCGATGACGCTGTTTGCGGTCGCGATCGCCGGGCTGATGCCGATCATCCACCTCGGACGACCGATCTATGCCTATTGGCTCGCCCCATATCCGAACACCATGGCGCTCTGGCCGCAATGGCGCAGCGCCCTCGTATGGGACTTCTGGGCCATCATCAGCTACCTGCTGTTCTCCCTTCTGTTTTGGTACGTCAGCCTGATCCCCGACCTCGCGACCATGCGCGACCGCACGCCCCATCGCGCGGGGCAACTCCTCTATGGCGCATTCGCGTTGGGTTGGCGCGGCTCGGCCCGCGAATGGTCTCGCCTGCGGACGTTGCATACGACGATGGCTGCCTTGGGTGTCCCGTTGGTCTGCTCCGTGCACTCGATCGTCGGCCTCGATTTCGCGGCCAGCCTGATGCCTGGATGGCAGGAAAGCATTTTCCCTCCTTATTTCGTCGTGGGCGCGATGTATTCGGGTTTTGCCATGGTCGTGGTGCTGGCGGCGGCGATCCGATGGGGTCTCAGCCTTCACGCGATCATCACGTCTCGCCATTTCGACGTGATGGCCCGCATCCTGCTGATGGCCTCCATCGTCATGTTCTATTCCTACGCGACGGAGTGGTTCATGGGCTGGTACGGCGGTGAACATGCCGAGCGTGAGGTGGTGCGCTTCGAATTCACTGGAAACTACGCGCCACTGTACTGGGCCTTGCTGGCCTGCAATTGCCTCATCCCGCAATTGCTATGGTTGCCCTTCGCGCGACGGTCGCTCTTCATTCTGATTCCTGTTGCTATCGTGATCAACATAGGCATGTGGCTCGAGCGCATTCTCATCGTCTGGAACACGCTTTCACACGGCTATATGCCCGCGCTCTGGCGCAGTTTCCACTTTACCTTCTGGGATTGGAGTTTCCTGATCGCGCCGCTCGGGCTTTTCGCCTTTCTGTTCTTGATCTTCATGAGGCTGATACCGAGCGTATCGATGTTCGACATGCGCGAACTCGCTCACGAGGAGGCCACCGCATGACAGCGAAGCTTGTGGCAGAGTTCCTCGACAGCGAAACGTTACGAGCGGCCTTGGAGCCCATAAGAAGCACCGGACATACCGCGCTTGACGCCTTCACACCCTATCCGATCGAGGGTCTGGCCGACGAACTCGGGCAACGACGCTCGCGAATGCGAGTGGTCATGCTGGCCGGTGGGCTCGCAACGGCCGCATTCGCGTTCGGTCTGCAATGGTACAGTGCGGTGATCGACTATCCCATCAACAGCGGCGGCCGACCGCTGAACTCCTGGCAGGTGTTCCTGCTGGTCCCCTTCGAGGTGGGCATCTTCGCTGCCGCAATGGCGGGAGTGATCGGCTTCCTTCGGTCGTGCCGTCTGCCCCGACTGCATGATGCGTTGTTCGAGATCCCGGGTTTCGAACGGGCAACGCAGGATCGCTATTTTCTATTGGCCGCTTCCGACACGGACCCAGCGAGTTTGCGGAAGGTCCTCACACAATCCGGCGCAGTAACGGTGACGGAGCTGCACGCGCGATGACGCTCCGCTCGCTCTCATCTCTGCTGTTCCTGTCGCTCGCACTCGCCGGCTGCGGCGATCATTCCATGTCCCAGCAAAATCGTTACAGTACGTTTTCCAAGGCCGGACTGTACCGGGACGGCACGGAAGCACAGCCGCTGCCGCAAGGAACGGTCGCGCAGGGTGATCTCGAACGTTCACGGCAGATCACCACGCCGCCTGCGGTCGACATGGCTCTGCTGTCCCGGGGCCGGGCGCGTTACGACATCTACTGTTCCCCGTGTCACGGGCTCTCCGGCCAGGGCGACGGCATGATCGTTCAGCGTGGGTTTCCTGCTCCACCCTCCTACCATTCCGCCCGGCTTCGCGCGGCCGATGCCCAGCATTTCTTCGACGTGATCAGCAACGGCTATGGCACGATGTATTCTTATGCCGCCCGCGTCGAGCCGCGCGACCGCTGGGCCATCGTCGCCTACATCCGCGCGCTCCAGCAGTCGCAGCGAACCGACATGGCCGACGTGCCCGAGTTGAGGAGCAAGCTGCCGTGATCGTTGCGCTTCGTCGCCAGACGCTGAGTGCTTTCGCCTCGCCGCATGCGGCGGCGGGTCTCGCGCTGGTGTCGCTCACGGCTGCCCTGGTGCTCGCGGCTGGACGCCTCGGTCCTCATCCGAGCCTGTTGCAGGGCTGGCTGCTTGCATTTGCAATATGGAGTTGCGCTCCAATCGGCAGCATGACCTTGCTGCTCATCCATCGGCTGACGGGCGGTCGTTGGGGATTCGTAGCGGGAGCGGTATTGCGTCCCCTCGCCGCCTTGATGCCTCTTGTCGCCATCGCCTTTGTCCCCGTTCTCGCCGGACTGACTTACATCTATCCCTGGGCCGCGGATCCCATTCATATCAACCCTGACGTGGCGCGCTGGTACCTCGGCCAGCCCTGGTTTGTTCTGCGTGCCGTGATCGCACTGCTCGGATGGTCAGTGCTCGGAGTGACTTTCGGTCTCGGGCTCGGTGGGCGGCTATTGGCCGCGCTCGGACTTGCGTTCTTTGGCTTCACCATCAGCATGGTTGCGGTCGATTGGTTCGTGTCGCTCGAACCGCATTACGTATCCACCGCCTTCGCCTCGATGATTGCAATACAGCAGCTGCTCTCCGCGCTCGCCGTTGTCGCCGTGCTTGCAACGACCGCTTTCGAGGGTAAAGCGCTGAGCGATATCGGCAGCCTTCTGATCGCGACAGTACTGGGCGTCGTCTACCTCGAATACATGACATATATTGTCGTTTGGTACGGCGATCTACCTCACAAGGCCGAGTGGTTCCTCAGGCGCAGCTCAGATGCCTGGGTCAGCATTCTGCTCGTGACATTCCTCGCCGGAGCCGTTCTTCCATTCGCGATGTTGCTGTTCGAGGGCGTGCGCCGCAGCCGTGCAGGCTTGCGCATCGTGGGTCTGTTGCTGCTCTTCGGAAGCGTGATGCACTTCGCCTGGCTGCTGGTGCCGGCATTTTCTGCGAAGGCTCCTGTTGCTCTCGCGGCTCTGGGTGCCCTCCTCGCCTTGACGGTTGCTTCTGTCCTCTTTGGGCAGGGCATCGGATCCGCAGAGGTGCGCCATGCCGAATGAGGAGATGGGCAGCCGCGCGCTGCCGCAACCGGCCGGCATTCACAACCGTGCCGTTCTCCTGGTCGTCGGGGGCTTCCTGCTCTTCGTGGGGGCCTCGATTGCGGGAATGCTACTTTTCCTGAAGACGCAAGCGCCGGACACATTCAACCCGCGCGCAGAGCGCCGGTTTCCCTCACCCGAGCTCCAGACCTCTCCGGAAGCCGACCTGACCCGGTTCGAGGCCGCGCAGCGTGCCAGGCTCACCGGTTATGCCTGGGTCGATCGCGACCACAACATTGCCAGAATCCCGATCGACGAGGCGATGCAACTCGTCGCCGGTCGGGGCCATCAAGCTTATGACGCCCTCCAACCTGCGCCTCCGTCCAGTGCAAGTGGAGGCAATCAATGAGGCGGCCCATCTTTATCTTGGCGCTTGCGCTCTGGCCGGGGCTCGCGCATGCCGGTTTGACCGAGCAGCAGATCGGGCGCGTCGGCTTCGATCCTCCTCAGGGCGCCCGCGTTCCGTTATCGCTGCAGTTCAGCGCAGTCGGCGGCCACACCGTCAGCCTTCGCGATGCGATCGACGGACGTCCGACCCTGCTCCTTCCAGCGGACTTCACCTGCAAGCAGATTTGCGGGCCGGCGCTGACGATCGCAAGCTCGGCGCTGCAGCAGACCGGGCTTGTGGCAGGACGCGACTACAGCCTCGTCGTTGTCGGCATCGATCCGGGCGACACCATTGACGACGCCCGCCGCTTTACCCAGGGGCAGATCGGGGGCGCGGGAACATCGGTCCTGGCAGGATCGCAGGAGACCGTTGCCGCGCTGCTCGGTGCAATCGGCTATCATACCGAAATCGACGACAACCATGACGCGATTGCGCATCCGGCAGCCTTCGTCACGCTCGCTCCGGACGGACGAGTCGTCCGCGGCCTGTCCAGCCTCGCGCTGCAGCCCGATGATCTTCGCCTCGCTCTGGTCGAAGCCGGTGGCGGTCGGATCGGCGGACTTTCCGGCCGCATCGCGTTGCTCTGCTATGGCTTTGACGCGGTGCACGGCATCTACGCCCGCAGGATCACCGTCGTTCTGCAGATTGTCGGGGCCTCGACGGTCGTCATCATGGCCAGCCTGATCGGCCTGATGCTGGTTCGCAGCAGGCGTCGGGGAGCCTCGGCATGAATTCGCCATTCAGGCTGCCGGAAGCGAGCACGCACGCCGTCACGGTTGATCACATCTTCTATCTTCTGCTCTTCCTTTCCGGGGCGACCGTGGTCCTCGTCTTCGGACTCATCCTGCTGTTTGCCATCCGATATCGGCGCGGATCTCCCGCCAAGCGCGGCCCGATGCCCGAGATTCTCAGCCGCGAGTTCGAAATCGGTTGGACGGTCGCGACGTTGCTGACCTTTGCGTTCCTGTTCTGGTGGGCATCTTCTGCTGACCTCAGCAGCCTTGCCGCGCCCATGGGCGCACTTGAAATCCACGTCGTCGCCAAACAGTGGATGTGGAAGACGCAACATCCGAACGGCGCGCGTGAGATCAATGCCCTTCACGTGCCGGTGGATAAGCCCGTCCATCTCCTGATGAGCTCGCAGGACGTGATCCATTCCTTCTTCGTTCCCGCGTTTCGGGTCAAGAAGGACGTGCTGCCTGGCCGCGATACCGACATCTGGTTTCAGGCTAACAAGAGCGGCACCTTTCCACTGCTCTGCGCCGAGTACTGCGGCACCAATCATTCCATGATGCGCGGCAAGATCGTCGTCATGCGACAGGATGACTATGCCAAATGGCTGCTCCAGCAGCCGGAGGGCGACGACCTTGCTCATGAGGGCGCCAGGCTGTTCGTATCGCGGGGATGCTCGGGCTGCCATGCCGGCTCCTCGAACGTCCACGCGCCGCGCCTGGCGGGTCTTTACGGCCGCGCCGTGCAGCTGGCGGATGGACGCACCGTTTCCGCGGACGATGCCTACATCCGCGATTCGATCCTGCAGCCGAAACGCGACGTCGTGGCCGGGTTCGAGCCGATCATGCCGAGCTTCAAAGGGCTGCTCGACGACGGAGAGATCCAGAGCCTGACCGCCTATATCCGCTCGCTCAGGGAGGAGCAGCAAAATGACTGACGCCCTGCTCGCCGGAGAGCTGCCGCTGCCGCCGCGCCCCGACTATCTGCGCCACGGGTCGACGATCTCGTCCTGGCTTGCCACGACCGACCACAAGCGCATTGCAATCCTCTACGCGATCACCATCACGTTCTTCTTTTTTCTGGGAGGCGCCGCAATCACCGCTGTTCGGCTCGAGCTGTTCCAGCCGAACGGATGGCTGTTGACGTCGGACACTTACAACAAGCTGTTCTCGTTCCACGGGATCATCATGGTCTGGTTCTTCCTGGTGCCGTCGATCCCGAATACGTTCGGCAATTTCCTGCTGCCGCTGATGATCGGCGCGCCCGATGTCGCGTTTCCGCGCCTCAATCTTTTCAGCTGGTATTTGACCCTCGCTGCCGGCGCTTTCACCGTTTATGCCCTCGTCGCCGGAGGCGTCGACACCGGCTGGACGTTCTATACGCCTTATTCGTCGATGTTCTCGAACAGCCACGTCTTCGCGGCGGCCGCGGGCGTGTTCGTTGTCGGCTTTGCCAGCATCGCCACGGGAGTGAACTTCATCGCGACCACCCACATGCTTCGTGCTCCCGGCATGACCTGGTTCCGGCTACCGCTGTTCGTCTGGGCGATCTATGCGACGTCGCTGATCATGGTGCTTGCCACCCCAGTGCTCGCCATCTCGCTCCTGCTCGTGATCGCGGAGCGCGTGCTGGGCTTGCCGATCTTCGATCCGGCTCGCGGCGGCGATCCGATCCTGTTCCAGCACCTGTTCTGGTTCTACTCGCACCCGGCGGTTTACATCATGGTCCTGCCGGCGATGGGCGTCGTGTCCGAAATAATCCCATGCTTCGCGAGGCGGCGGGTTTTCGGATACGACTTCATGGTCTACGCCATGCTTGCGATTGCGGGCGTCGGGTTCTTCGTCTGGGGCCACCACATGTTTGTCTCCGGACAGTCGGCCCTGGCCAGCCTCGTGTTCTCCTTCCTGTCCTTCATCATCGCCGTGCCGTCGGCAATCAAAGTTTTCAACTGGACCGCTTCGCTGTATCGCGGTCAGATCAGCTTCGAATCGCCGATGCTTTATGCGCTTGGCTTCGTTGGTCTGTTTACGACCGGCGGGCTCTCCGGGCTGTTCCTCGCCTCGATCCCGGTGGACATTCATGTCACCGACACCTACTTCGTCGTCGCGCACTTCCACTACATCATGGTGGGCGGATCGGTGTCCGCATTCTTTGCCGGGCTCCACTTCTGGTGGCCCAAGGTCACGGGCAAGCTCTATCCGGAGAGCTGGGCAAAGTTCGCGGCCATCCTGATGTATGCCGGCTTCAATATGACGTTCCTGCCGCAATTCTTCGCAGGCTATCTCGGTATGCCACGCCGCTATCATACCTATCCGGCGGAGTTTCAAATCTACAATGTCATGTCGTCTGCGGGAGCAGCGGTCCTCGCCATCGCCTACTTGTTGCCTCTGGGATATCTCACTTGGTCCCTGTTCTACGGCGGAAAGGCCGCGAAGAACCCTTGGGACGCGACAGGCCTGGAGTGGACCACGGGTTCTCCGCCTCCCCCCAAGAATTTTGACAGGCAGCCCCGCGTAGATCGCGGGCCGTATGACTACCACGCCGAAGGCATGTCGGCTGGAACCGATCCCCCCGAAATGCAAAATGCAAGAGAAACGCGATGAGCGACGAAAGCGCACTGCTGAGAGAACCCTGGTCGGATTTCGGCCGGCAGCGCGAGGCAGGCAAGTTCGGAATCTGGGTCTTCCTCGCCAGCGAGACGTTGTTCTTTGGGGCGCTGATGCTGACCTACACGGTTTGTCGAATCGAGCATCCACAGGCGTTCGCCGCAGCCGGGAGGGAGACAAATATCTGGTACGGCACGATTAACACCGCCGTGTTGTTGACCAGCAGCCTCACTATGGCGATAGCTTCGCAAGCATCCGAAGCGTCTGCACAACTGCGACGGCTCGTCCTCGCGTGCCTCATGCTCACCGCGATGCTCGGCCTCGCGTTCATCGTCATCAAGGGCTTCGAGTACAAGGAAGACATTGACAAGCAGCTGGTGCCGGGGGCCGGGTTTGCATTGTCTCAGCCCGGAGCGCAGCTGTTTTACGGATTTTATTGGCTGGTCACGGGCGTCCACGCGATCCACCTTTCCATCGGGATTGCTCTCGTGAGCCGCTTGTTCTGGGTGCTGCTCCGGCGCCAACTTCCCGCGAAAGACAATCCCGAAATCGAGGTCACGGCCCTCTACTGGCATCTGGTCGATATCGTGTGGATCTTCCTCTATCCGCTGATCTATTTGCCGGGGCGCGCATCATGAGCAGGCAGGGCGAGCCAGGTGGTGTTGTGCGCCGCCTATGGGCGAGGAACCTCTTGATCTGGGCAGCGCTCCTCGCACTCCTCGTGCTCAGCCTCGTCGCCGCCTATGTTCCCATGGGCCGAATGACGACAGCCAGCGGCATCATCATTGCGGGGGTGAAATCGACCCTCGTGGTCGTGCTCTTCATGGAGCTCGCCTCAGCGAAGCCGCTGGTCCGGATCGCGGCGATCTCGGGGCTTGTTTTCGCGATCGCGATGTTCGCATTGACCTTCGCTGATGTTCTCGCACGCATCTAACGCACGGAGCAAAGCTCTCTGATGCAGCCACCTTCGAACGCAAGCTTCGGAGAGGAGACCTTTCGCTGCGCTCAAAGGCGTGACTGCACCAGTTCGCTCGTGAAGCCGCGCGCCTCTCTCATGAGGCACACCGCCGGGGACCATTAGGCGGACGTTGGTGGCTCACGAGTTCTGAAACTCCTTCATATTGAGCCGCAGACCGGCTTTGTTTGCTTGCTCTGCCGTTACGTAAGGTAGGCCATAATAGCTTAGCTTCGGGCTCCACCGCCCCGTTTGGCCCGGGTAAGGAAAGGCATACGTCCCTCCGCCAGCGGATGCCTCGCGGGATATCACAACGGCCGCGAGCTTTCCCCCGCTGTCGAAAACGAGATCGGAGACATAGCCATAGCCTTGGCCTGCCTGCAGCCGCGCATAGTCTCCGATGACTTTGGAGACCGAGAATTCGTGCGGCTCTGCTTGCGCCTGATCAGGGTCAACAAAGAGGCCGTATTCTCGCGACCTCAAATCGGAAAAGTCGGCCACGATAGCTCCTTCATGAAGGGGACGCAGCACCCGGTTGAAGGGAATTCGGGAGATGAACTCCGGCTCATCCTTCGTTCTGAAGCCTTCGACGAGCAAGGCATCAATCTGCCCGTCGTCTGCCAAAGTCACGTTCCGGACGGCTCCCAAATACTCACCTTTCAACGAGAACACAGCGCTCCCAAGCAGTCGCGAAGCACGGTATCCATTGTAGACCGTGCTGGCGAACTGCTCGGACTGCGCCGACTGTTCCGTCGTAGCCTGCGTCGCTGCCTCTGCCCATGCGGGGCCCAACAGAACGGAGGTCGAGATTGTACCTACGACAAATGCAAGGGTGATCCTGCTCTTCAGGCCCATTCAATGCTCCTGCGATCCTTCGTGCCAACGTCATGATTGATCGTATAATCGTTTCCGATGGGCGAAGTTCTGGCCGCCCGTCAAGCGAACGGTCCGCTGCCGTGCCAAGAAAACAGTGCAGCGACCAATCGGGTATCCGGCCCTGCCTTGGGAAACGCACCGCAGATCCACGCCTGCAAATTCAGGCAAGGCTAATACATGCCTCGACCGACGTACTTCAGTCATTGCTCGCGCACCAGAGGCAAGCTTACGATCCCGGCTTGAGAGCCAAGTCAGGTTTCTCCTGACGGCTCTTCACCTTCAGCCCGACTGTGAGGAGACCGGCGCACGCCCCACATCTTGGTGGATAGCCGTTCCAAGGAGACGGGAAATGTTGAGCAACGAACTCGAAAACATCCTGCCAACGCACGGTCCGGCGCCATCTCTCGCGCCGTCACGAGAGCGCGATCAAGCGCCGCACGCGAACCACGCCACGAACGATCTGGTGCGCCGCCTTCCACACTCATCACGCAGCCGGCTAGTCGAACTCTGCGACGAAGTAACGCTGCGACCGAGACAAATGCTGCAGGAACGCAATGTGCTGTTGCAAAATGCATATTTTCTTGAAAATGGCGCGGCCTCGCTGACGGCCAAAGCCGGAGACTGCCTCCCGGTCGAGATACAGACTGTCGGAGCAAAGGATTTCATCGGCATTCCCCTGATCCTTGGCATGCGCGTTTCCCCTCACCGTTGCGTGGTTCAGGTTCCCGGTAGGGCCTTGCGCATCGAGGCAGATGCTTTGATTGAGCTGGTGAGGGGCGATGTCGAGGTCCAGAAGCTGTTGCTGCGGTACGTGCAGGCCACCCTGATCCAAAGCTCGCAGCTCGCTGCATGCAACTCGCGTCACAGCTTGCAGCAACGACTGGCTCGGTGGCTTCTCGTTGCAGAGGATAAATTGTTCTCGCGCGAAATCCCGCTCACGCATCGATGCATTGCACAGGCCCTTGGAGTTCGGCGCGCAGGTATCACGTCGACAATGGGCGAAATGGAAGCGCGAGGCATCATCAAGCAAGGCCGCGCTCAAGTCGAGATTCTGGATCAATCGCAACTCGAGCAATTGTCCTGCAACTGCTCTCGCGTGATTTTATCTGCACATGAGAACTCTCTTAATGCAGCCAATGCTCGACAAGCAAGCAACTCATGATCGATGGCGCGACGAAATGAGGGCGTCGCAATGCGTTTGCCTTGTCCGGTTGCGTACCGAGTTCAGGCCGGCGCAGCGAACGCAGCGTGTCTTACCTCGTTAGTCGTCGCAAGCTGCCCGGGAATCGGATGCGAAGAGCTTTGTGGGTGCAGAAGCCACGCTTTCCTCGGCGGCGGAATGGCCCGATCTGCCCCGCTAAAATCGAAGTAGCGAGCTTTGCGGGATAGCCAGGAGCCAGTCGCCAGCTTGCCGAAGTCCAACGTCTCCAGAGCAACGACTATCTTTGGGCAGTACGGTACCATCGCGCGCGTTGGGCCGCTGGTGTTCGTTCTGCTCACCCCGATGGGCGAGTATGTTTTTCACCTTTCTCCGATCTGGATCTTCGGATCCGGTGTTCTCGCAATAGCTGTTCTCGCTGAATGGATTCGCGTAGCCACCGACCAGCTCTCCCGCCATAGCGGGCCTGCTCTAGGCGGTCTCCTGACCGTCAGTCTTGGAAGCTTGGCCGAGCTCATTCTTGCGCTATTTGTTCTCGCGCGCGGCCATGTCGAGGTGGTCCATGCCCAGATCACCGGGTCCATAGCGGCGACCTGCTTGCTGGGGTTGGGTCTGGCCATCGTCGCCGGCGGGTTCAATCGCGAGCGCCAAAGCTTCACCCAAGCGCGCGCTGGGTTGTTGTCGAGCATGCTCGTTCTGTCGGTGATCGCTCTCATTCTGCCGGCAGTGTTCGACTACACGGGTCGCAGCATCCGTCATGTCAATAACGTGAATGCCTCCGATGAGCTACTTAGCCTGGCTGTGTCCGTGGTGCTGCTAATTCTCTACTCCGGAAATCTTGTCTTCACCCTCGTTACCCACCGGAATGTCTTCGCGACCAATGAGGAGGCTTCGGCTAAATCGGCGTGGTCGGCAACCACATGCTTGATCGTGTTACTGGCGTGCACCGGCGCGGCGGCCCTGCAGAGCGAATTTGTGTCCGGCGCTCTGACGGAAGCGGCCAAATCAACGGGTGTGACACCACTCTTTCTTGGCGTCGTCGTGCTTGCTCTTGTGGGCACCAGCTCGGACATTTTTGCGGCTGTTTGGTTCGCTCGGCGCGACAGGATGGGACTCGTGATGTCGCTCTGCATTGGATCCGCCATTCAGATTGCGCTGGTTGTTGCTCCGCTTCTGGTCATTTTCTCGTGGGTGATCGGGAACCCAATGACCCTTGTCTTCCAGAATCCCGTCGACCTCTTTTCAATCGCCGGCACTGCGTTCATCGTGAATGCCATCACGAGAGACGCTGAGACCACTTGGTTCGAGGGCGTACTGCTCATTGGTGTCTACGTCGTGCTGGCCCTTGCATACTTTTTTTCTTGAAGTGCAAAGCCGAGCCGAGCTCAACAGCGGCAACCGTCGGAGTTCCAAAGCAGTTGCGTGTTGACAGCTCGGAGGCGCCGCCGGCGATCGCCCCGGCGCCTCTCCAAGATCTAAGTGGGACCGCTTCGGAGCAGACCGTCGCGATTGCTGGACTTGCCGAGCGCCCGTCGATCAGCGCTAAAGAATCACCTCCCCCGCAAAGAAGGCGAGGAGCACGAACACCAGAAAAATCGCAACAGCCGCGAAAAACAGCCACTTGGCGATGGTGGATGCACCAGCGGCGATTCCGCTGAACCCGAGCAATCCGGCTACGATCGATATCACAAAGAAGATCAACGCCCACTTCAGCATGCCAAGCTCCTACGGCCCTCTTTACAGTCGAGGTATGCACAAGTCCGGTTCGGAAGCACACCCACTTCGGGGGTGCTCCCTGGGTTGCCTAGCGACAATCGTTCTGGGCATTCGGCGTTCCGATCAGAACGTTTTATGCCCGGCAGAAGGTCGGCGCGCCTGCGTACGCGCTACGTCAGACGCCAAGCCACACCGCTACGGGCCCTGTCGCGGCAATTACGGACCAACGCCATACCAGTCCCGCGGCGAGTCGTGCACAAGCGCATGGCGACACAAGCGATCAACCACATCAGGAATTGGAATCGGCTTTTCAACCACGTACCGCGCAATCGGCTGGGTATGACTTCGCGGCTGGATCCCGTGTAGATCAGGAAGGGGATGCTTCTGTTCAAGAGGAGATCTGCGAATTCGAACGAGGCCCGCCCGTGCAGGTCAACGTCAAGAAGCGCCGCATCGATAGCTGCATTAGCCGCTGCATGGAAAGCAGGGCTTAGCTCTGCAAACGAGCCAATTGGTTGATGACCGCTGCGTCGGATCTCGACCGCGAGATCGTCGGCGATGAAGTATTCGTCTTCGATTATGGCTATTCGCATTGGGACTCCAATGACGTTGCGGCAAGCCCTGCGAGTCTTCGCCTATCGTATGGATGACGCCGCGGTGATCAACCCGGAGCCGGATTGCAGACCGCATAAGTTGGTCCGCTGCCGCACGGGGCCAGTGGTGCTTCGGCCGGAGCCTTGCTGCTGCAGGAAGCAGGTGCTCGCGGCGGGGGTACACATACGTACCAACTGTCTCTGCAACGGCACCGCCGCTCGCGCATTTTCTTCGGGTAATGAAAACCGCGGAGATGAGTCTATGAAAGCAAACAGATGGTACGTTGCCGTCGCCGTATTGGCGCTCGCGATTCCGGTCGGAACTACTGCGCAAGCCGCACCGATGTTGGCCGCGAGCGGGATGACCAAAAATGACGCAAGCCTGGTGGAAGTTCAATGGAGGCATGACCGCCACCATGGTTGGCATCGTCATCACTGGCGTGACGGATACCGGCACCGCTATAGCCGCGGCTGGGGTCCAGCGTTAGGTGGCTTCGTGGCAGGTGCGGCGATTGGAAGCGCCGTCGCCAACAGCCGGGCGCAAGCTGCCGAGAACAACGCCTACTGCTCCCAGCGATACAAGTCGTACGACCCGAGCTCCGGGACTTACATGGGATACGACGGCATACGGCATCCATGTCCCTGACCTAGACCGCGTTCTACCGGCGCCAACCGTTAGGAACGCCTACTACTTTTGAAACTCGAGCAAAGGAAATCTAAACATGAAAGCGACCTCATTCTTGGCGGCGGCAGCTCTTGTCGGCGCATCATCGGTTGCGATGGCGCAAAGCGCTCCGCAAGCTACCGGTCCCGCGGACCATAGCGCAGTGCAGAACTCGAGCCGCAATCAGTCGGCTGACCAACGCGCTGAAAACAGCATGACAAACAAGGGGGGCAACAAGGCAGACGCGGTCCAGTCCGACCCTGGTCAAGCGAGCACTCGGCAACAGATGGTCAACGACCTGCAACAGGCAGGTTTCACCGACGTAAAGGTACGGCCGCAGTCGTTCCTGGTGGAGGCCAGGGATCGATCAGGAAATCCGGTGACAATGTTCGTTGGTCCAAATACGTTCGCCGAGGTGAAAACGGTCGGCGCTAACGCGCAGAAGTCTTCTTCGAATTCAAACTCGTCCAGCAGCAGCGCTAACGCAACTTCGGATCGCCCGGGCGGAGCCTTCACGTCGGTGCCGCCGAAGGACGGCCTGAGCTCGCAGTTGATGGGTCTGCAGGTGTACAACAACGCCAAACAGGACATTGGCACGATCAAGGACGTCGCGCTGAACGAGAACGGCATCGACGGTTATATCCTCTCGGTGGGAGGGTTCTTGGGCCTTGGCGACCACTACGTTGCAGTGCGGCCTTCGGCAATCAATCTGAAGTTCGATCATGCGGCCAACAAGTGGACCGCGACCATGGACACGACGGCCGACCAGTTGAAGTCGGCGCCTGAATTCAAGTACCCCAGCAACGGGTAATCTTCTGAGGTGGAGCGGTTGGGCGGAACCGCTCCACCTCCCGGCTGTTGGTTCCAGGTTGGATGTGGTTATGCGGCTCAGAATATGCTCGCCCGCGCTGAGAAACTGCTGGCTGACCTTGGCGAGACATTCTGGCTGGCGCCTATGGTCATGGTGCTTTGCAGCCTGATCGGCGCCTTCACCCTCGTTCATATTGACCAGAGCAACACGGTCTACCTCTCAGATCTACAGAGTTGGATGTACGACGGCGGCGCGACCGGCGCTCGCACCCTGCTCGGCACCGTAGCCGGCGCGACGATCGGTGTCGCGGGAACCGTGTTCTCGATCACCATTGCCGCGTTGTCTCTCGCTGCAGGTCAGATGGGGCCGCGACTGCTCCGCAATTTCACTCGCGATCGCGGCAATCAACTCACGCTCGGGATGCTGCTCGGCACCTTCTGTTACGCTCTCGTCGTGCTGAGAAGCATCCGGACAGAACCCGAGGGGGGCTTCGTCCCTCATCTATCATTAAGCGTTGGAATTCTGCTCGCATTGGCTTGCGTGGCGACGCTCGTCTACTTCGTCGGTCACGTCGCCGGCCGGATCAACGTTGAAACTGTCGTCGAACTCGTCAGTGAAGACCTCCGCAGCGCTATGCGCCAGCTAACGGTCCAGGATCCGCAGCCGAAGCCTCCGCCGGGCGAGTACTGGATCGGCTCCCTGCCTCTGAAGGACTCGCGGCGCGGTTATCTGCAGCATCTGGACGAAGAGGGCCTGGCCACCTGGGCGGCCAAGCATAGAGCCACCATTCGGCTGTTGATCGGCCCCGGCGACTATGTTTTTCCGGGGGCGACCGTCGCTCTGGTAAATCCTCCCGTCGACGGTGCCGAAGCGGCTATCCGGAATGCGACGGCGCTGGGCGCAACAAGCAGCATCGCTTCCGATCTGCGCTTTGCCGTTCGCCAACTCGTCGAAGTCGCGGTGCGGGCACTTTCGCCCGGCATCAACGATCCACACACCGCGCTCTCGGTCCTGGATCGACTGGGTGCGGCGCTCTGCGATCTCGTACCCCTGCATCTGCCATCAGGAGTGTCGATCAGAGGAAGTCAGCCGGTGCTGGTGGTGCCGCATGTGCAATACGATCAACTGCTCGGGACGATGTTCCATATGATCCGGCAAAGCGCAGGCGCCCAGCCTGCAATATCGATCCGAATGATTGAGGTGATGACACAAGTCGCAAGCTCCGAGCGCGACCCCCCCCGGCTCTCGGCGCTCTCCCACCACGCCGACCTCGTACTTGCAGACGCTCGTCGCCTGATTGCCGCTCGCAGCGACAGGGAGGATGTCGAACGTCGATATCAGCTGTTTACTCTGATGGTCCGGGCAGGTCCGATGGGGCAATTTACCGAACAGGTCTTCCCTCTAGCGGGCGACGATGATCCGCCAAACGCTATCGCTGAGACAGTCGCCTTCCGATCTCAGCGTTGAGTTCGGCGCCGCCAGGACGGAATAGGCAGCGACTCAGAGCCATATCGTCAACACGGCAACTGCGCCGAGCGACCCGCAGGTCTTTATGATAGGCAGCGAACACATACGTTGAGAATGCGATGACCCCGAAACCAAGATAGCGGAGCAGAAACGAATTGCCCATCTCTTCGGGCTGCTGAGGGGCGCTTGAGCTAAACGCCTCCCCCCGCCAACGGCGCTCCGTGGTCCGGAAGCGTACCCGCAAATGCGGGAACCAAAGCGCCGGACGCGCTCTTGGATCTGGAGCAAAGCATCAATCTATGACGAGTAACTGGCATGGCTCAGACGTATCGCGCGGCAGATTGGGCGGCATTCACCCTCGGAGGATTCATGGTTCTGATCGGCCTCGTGCTCGGGGCCGGCGGTGCATGGCTGCTTTGGTTGGGAGGCTCCTTCTATTATCTCCCCAGCGGAATCGTCCTGATCATCTCGGGTCTGCTGTTGGCCCGCCGGCGCGTTGAAGGCGCATGGCTTTACGTTCTTCTCTTCCTGTTCACCCTCGCCTGGGCGTTCTGGGAAGTTGGCGCCAACGGTTGGGCGCTGGTGCCCCGGACTGTCGGACCGGCCATTTTGCTGATCGCCGTCCTGGCGCTCACGCCGAAGCTTCGCCCCATTCGCCACCAGTATGAAGCTGCGGCTACAATCGCTGTCGGGCTTGTACTGCTGGTAGCCACAACTGTGTTGATGACCGGAGCTTTTCGGCCGGCAAGCGCCGCTCCTCGCGCAATGCCATCGCCGACCGTCGCGATGACCGATCCTTCGCCTCTGAAGACAGGCGCAGATTGGCCTGCGTATGGCGGCAGCTACAGTGCGCGCCGCTATTCGCCGCTCGACGAGATCAACTCGACGAACGCCGCCAAGCTCACCAAAGTCTGGACCTTTCACACGGGCGACTTGCCTACCAAGAATACAAAGGGCACATACGGCGCTGAGAACACGCCGCTGAAGGTGGGGGATAACCTCTACGTCTGCACGCCCAAGAACATCGTTATCGCCGTCGACGCCAAGACCGGCAAGCAGATCTGGCGATTTGACCCGCGCGTTCCGGACGAGTTCATTCCGTATACCGCAGCTTGCAGAGGCCTTGCATATTACGAACTCTCCAATGCCGATCAGGGCGCGGCCTGTGCCAGCCGCATCATCGAAGGTACGCTTGACGCACGCCTGATCGCAATCGATGCGAAGACCGGCAAGCGCTGCGAGGCATTCGGACATGACGGAC
This sequence comes from Bradyrhizobium sp. Ken01, assembly GCF_055807355.1. Lineage (NCBI taxonomy): Bacteria > Pseudomonadati > Pseudomonadota > Alphaproteobacteria > Hyphomicrobiales > Nitrobacteraceae > Bradyrhizobium > Bradyrhizobium sp. Ken01. The sequence continues at coordinate 73,763 of NZ_JBVVPC010000017.1, read as the reverse complement.
AGGTCGACACTGCGACGGGAGTTGGTCGGCACGATCCCGGCATGTTTGCGATCACGTCGGCGCCGACGATCGTTCGCGGCGTCGTTGTTATCGGGCATGAAGTGCTCGATGGGCAAAAGCGGGACGCGCCCTCGGGTGTGATCCAGGGATACGACGCACAAACCGGCGCATTGCGCTGGGCCTGGGACATGGCCAAGCCGGATGCAAGCGCGCCGCCGGCGGTTGGACAAACCTACACCAGGGGCACGCCCAACATGTGGACGACCGCCTCCGGCGACGAGGAGCTGGGACTCGTCTATCTGCCGCTTGGGGTTTCGGCCGTGGACTACTGGAGCAGCAGCCGCTCGGACCGCGAGAAAGAGTTCGCGACATCGCTGGTCGCGCTAGATGTTACGACCGGCAAGCCCGCCTGGCATTTCCAGACCGTGCACAATGACGTCTGGGACTACGATCTCGGCTCTCAAGCGACGCTGGTCGACTTCCCGACGGACAAAGGCGAGCCGGTGCCGGCGCTGGTGCTGCCGAGCAAGCGCGGTGACATTTTCGTGCTCGACCGCCGCACGGGCAAGCCGCTCGTCGGCGTCGAAGAGCGGCCGGTGCCGCAAGGCGGCGTGGAGCCTGCGCAGCGCGCCAAAACCCAGCCATTCTCGCTTTACCACACCCTGCGAAAGGCCGATCTCACCGAGCAGGACATGTGGGGCATGTCGCCCATCGACCAAATGGTCTGCCGTATCCAGTTTCGTCAGGCGAGCTACAAGGGCATCTTCACGCCCCCCATGGCCAGCCCGCACTGGATTGAATATCCAGGCTATAATGGCGGCTCCGATTGGGGCGGCATCGCCATCGATCCCGTACGCGACATCATCGTTGCCAATTACAACGACATGCCGAACTATAATCGGCTGGTGCCGCGCGACGAGGCCAATCGTCTCGGTTGGGCGCCGCGGGACCAGGCGCGCGGCGAAATCGGCGGGCAGGAAGGCGCGGGCGATCCACAGCTCGGTTCCCCCTATGCGATCAACGTCAATGCCGGCTGGCGGCTGCCCGGCACCGGATTGTTGTGCAAGCAGCCGCCCTATGGCGGAATTCGCGCCATCGATCTGAAGACCGGCAAGACGCTCTGGGATCGTCCGTTGGGTGAAGCCCGGACGAACGGCCCGTTCGGGATCCCGTCGATGCTGCCGATCAGAATCGGGACGCCAAATAATGGCGGTGCCGTCGTGACCGCCGGCGGCCTGATCTTCATCGCAGCGACGACCGACAATCTGATCCGTGCTATCGATATCAAGACTGGAAAAACCATCTGGAAGGACGTGCTTCCTGCCGGCGGCCAAGCCACGCCGATCACCTATGAGGCCGGCGGCCGCCAGTATCTCGTCATCATGGCCGGCGGTCATCATTTCATGGAGACGCCGATCGGCGATTCTTTGGTGGCTTACGCTTTGCCGGCAAAATAGATGTCATCGAGACGCCGACCGGTGTGCCTTCAACTCGCTGATCCGAGAAGGTCTCATCAACTCGCCAGCATCGCAATAAAAACAGCGTCTGGCGATCTGGCCATTCGGATATTCCCGTCGCCCTTTCCTGAGCGGCTATTTGGAGGCGGGCTTGATGCGAACTCCCTGACCGGATTTCTCGCCCGGAAAAATGAATTCTATGCCTGCTTTCTCCCAGATCTGATGGCCTTCAGGGCATTCCTTCGGCGCAGATCTTTGGAGGAGAGGTCGTCCTCGGCCTCCAATTTCGAGATCGTCCGCTGGCTGAGCCCTACCAAATTGGCTGCTCCTGCCTGATCGAGACCGAGCAGTCCCCTGCTGCACGGATCAGCGCCGACGTCAGCATCTCCTCCTGGTCCAACTCCGCCACCGAATCGCTCCTCAGGGTGCGATTAAGGTTAACACGGCTGGATGGCGCATTTTCTCGGCGTGCTGATCGCGAGCTTCGAACATCGCGAAAACCTGGTCGTCTCCATGATCTCCGGTCGCAAGAGGGCTGCCGACTAGGCAGCCTTCTTCGGACTCGACCATCAACTTCGTCAAGCAGGAGCATCACCGTGCCCTCCACGTCCCATGTCGAAAAGCACTTCACCGCCACCGAAAGCGTCCGCGACGTGGTGATCGGCATGGCCGACGGTCTGACGGTCCCGTTCGCGCTGGCCGCCGGTCTGTCGGCGGCGGTCGCCAGCATGGACGTCATCGTCACCGCCGGCCTCGCCGAAGTCGTCGCCGGCGCCATCGCGATGGGGCTCGGCGGCTATCTCGCGGCGCGCACGGACGCGGAGCACTATGCGGCCGAGGAACAGCGCGAGCAGCACGAAGTCGAGCACCTGCGCGAACGGGAGATCGAGGAAGTCGAGAGCGTTTTCCGCGAGTACGGACTTCAAGGAGATACGCTGAAGTCCGTGGTCGGCGCGATCGCGTCCGACAGGCAGCGTTGGGTCGATTTCATGATGCGCTTCGAACTGGGCCTAGAGCGTCCCGATCCGAAGCGGGCGCCGATCAGCGCCGTCACCATCGGCGGGTCCTACGTGGTCGGCGGTCTGATTCCGCTGATGCCCTATATGTTCACGAAAGACATCGGAACGGCCCTGCAGATCTCGGTTGCCGCGACAGGCATGGCCCTGCTGTGCTTCGGAGCCGTCAAGGGGCACTTCACCGGCGTCAACAAGCTAAAATCCGCGGCGCAGACGCTGCTGGTCGGCGGCTTGGCCGCAGGAGCGGCGTACTGGCTCGCGCACCTCTTCGGCTAGGCGTCGCATCAGCGCCGGGCCGCGAAAACGCGTGCCTGCCTGCCCGGAATGGTGCCGTAGCGCGCTTGAGATGCACTTGATCAGCGTCAAGCAGTGCTCGCGTGGCCATGGCAAAGAAGGTCACGTCGGCTCTCATGGGCCCCTCGGCGACCAAAGAAAATGAGCACTGAAAAACGGCCGAAGCTGATCCGCTCACTAACGCTGACGCATGCGGTGCTCTATGGGCTGGGCGTCACGATCGGCGCCGGAATCTACGTCTTGGTCGGGGCGGCAGCGGCACGGAGCGGCATGCACGCGCCTCTCGCGTTCCTCGCCGCCGCGGTCGTGATGGGCATGACCGCAGGAACCTTTGCCGAATTGGGCACGCGACTGCCGGTCGCGGCAAGCGAGGCAGCTTACGTCCAGGCAGCCTTTCACCGGAAATGGCTTAGCGGCGCCACAGGACTGCTCGTGGTGGCCGCGGCGACGATCTCAGGCGCCACCATCAGCGTCGGGAGCGCCGGTTACATCGGCGTCTTCGTGCCGCTCCCTGCTGCCTGGATCATCGCCGGCGTCGTGCTCGCGATGGGAGCCATCGCCTGCCTTTCCGCGGTTCAGTCCATCAGCTTCGCGGGGCTGATGACGGTCGTCGAGATCGGAGGGTTGATCCTCATCCTCGCCGCCGGCCTGTTCAATGGCGGCGCGCTCGTCTCGCGTCTGCCTGAACTTTGGCCTTCGCTGCATGACCCGGGGGCCTGGTCCGGCATCGCGCGAACTTCGCTGCTCGCAGTGTTTGCGTTCATCGGCTTCGAACACCTGGTGAACATCTCCGAGGAAATGAAGAATCCTCTCCGGACGTTGCCTTGGGCGCTCCTCATCACGCTCGGCGTCACCGCGCTTCTCTACGCAGCCGTCGTGTGGATCGCGGTCGTCGCCGTGCCGCCGATCGAGCTCGCGCGCTCCTCCGCTCCGCTCGCCCTGGTATTTCAGCGGCTGACGGGTCTTCCTCTGCAGGTCTTGGGCGCCATCGCGATCGTCGCGACGATCAACGGCATCATCGTTCATATGATCATGATAGGACGCGTGCTGTATGGGCTGGCCGACCAGGGTAGCCTTCCCGAACTTCTTGGGAAAGTGAACGCCAGAAGCCGCACGCCCATCGTGGCGACCCTCTTCGGGGTTGGAGCCATCCTGATCCTTGCGCTGGGCATTCCGCTGACGGGCTTGGCCGAGTGGACTTCGCGCCTGACGCTCGGAATCTTTGCCTTGGTCAATCTGGCGCTGCTTCGGATCAAGGCAGCCGAATTGACTCGTCCTGCCGGCGTATTCTTCGTTCCGATGTGGGTGCCGGTCGCGGGCCTGTTCACGACGGTTTCCCTGCTCCTCGTCGATCTCCTCGGATAGCGAGAAACGGCACCGAACCGCGGGCGTTATTGGCACGGCCAAACCGACCGGAGGACCCTAGCATGACCACCCTTCGCTTGCGCTACGGGAGGACCGCAAAAATCCTGCACTGGACGATCGTCGGTCTCCTGGCCGTGCAGTATCCGATCGGCTGGTTGATGCCGGACGTCCACCGCGGCCAGAGACCGGGGGCTCCGATGACCTTCCACGTCTCTATCGGCATCGTAATCCTTGCGCTTATCGTTGTGCGTTTCGTCTGGCGATTGACACATCCGGTTGCGCCGGAAACCTCGCTTGTGGCGTGGCAGCGCCTGAGCTCGGAGGTCGTGCACTGGATGCTCTACATTTCGGTGCTGGCGACGACCCTCACCGGCTGGCTGTTCGCATCTTACCGCGGTTGGTCGCTGAAGTTATTCTACCTCGTTCCGCTGCCGATGCTCGCGTCCGACAACGCGGCCGCCGGAAAGGCTATCGACGGGCTGCACCAGGCGGCGGAGTGGTCCTTGCTTGCGCTGATAGGGATCCACCTGGCTGCCGCGCTGGCGCACATCTTCGTTTACCGCGACCGCGTGATGCAACGGATGCTCCCCGGGTGAGATGGAGCGGCTCGCGAGGAAGGCGTGCGGGGACGACGATGCGGGTCCTTAGGGGCGGCTCGATCTGGACCGCGGGCGTGCCCGCAGTGTTCCGGGTTAGGAACAAATTGCCGTTTTTTCCTGTTGTTCCTTGCCGGCCTGACTGCCGGCGTTCGGAAGGAGGAAGATATGAAGCTCAGGCCGTTTGCTGCCGCAGGTCTCGTTTTAGCTTCCGTCGCTCCGGCCCTAGCGGCCAACGAATTCTACATCGCTCAGGATATGAAGACGAAGAAGTGCACGATCCTCGACAAGAAGCCGACGGAGACCTCCATGATCGTCGTCAGCCGATCTGGTACCATCTACAAGACACGCGCGGAAGCGGAGACCGGCATGGAGACGGTCAAGGTCTGTTCATCCAACTGATGGACAATCGCCCGGAGGCGTCCACCTTCGCCCCACCCGGGCGCCGAACCGGCTCGCCCCCATGCTGGATCGCAGTCTGACCGATAGTGACTATCGACCACCGGCTCCCGTGCCGCCGCCGAGGCGGCTCGGGCTGATCGAGATCATCCAGACCCTGAGAAGGAACCCTCTCGAATGCTGGAGCGCCGAGTTTTTCCGTGAACCGATTGCGAAGGTCAAACTGCCCTTTGCCCGGGCATTTCTGGTTCACGACCCGGCCGCGATCAAGCGCGTTCTTCTCGACAACGCGGACAACTACCGCAAGGACCCAATCCAGCGCCGCATCCTATCCTCCGGTCTCGCCGACGGCCTATTGAGCGTGGAAGGAAGCCGCTGGGAGATGCAGCGCCGGACTTTGGCACCGCTATTCGCAAAGCGGACCGTCGCCTCCTTCAGCGAGGCGATACTGACCGCGGCGGACGAGCTCGCGGGCAAATGGAGCCGCCTCGGCTGCGGTACCGTGGTCGACGCTGCCGCCGAGATGACGTTGCTCACGCTCAAGGTACTGGCCCTGACCATCTTCTCCGATGGGATCGGCGGAGACTTTGAAGAATTTCGTCTGGCCATGAACGCCTATTTCGGGGTCATCGGACGCATCGGCGCGCTCGATCTATTCGGCGTTCCGGAATTCGTGCCGCGCCCAGGGCGGGCGAGGCTGCGCCGGACGATGAGCTACTTCGAGCGCGTAATCGACGAGATCATCGAAGCGCGGCGCCGTCGACTTGCCTGCTCGGCCGGCAAGGACGATCCGAACGACATCCTGACACTGCTGCTCCGCACGCTCGATCCTTCGACGGGACAGCCGATGAGCCGCGCCGAGGTGAGGTCGAACATCCTCACGTTCCTCTCCGCCGGCCATGAGACGACGGCCAATTCGCTGGCGTGGTCGATTTTTCTGCTCTCGCAGGCGCCTGCGTGGCGGGCTCGCGTTCGAGAGGAAGCGGAGCGCGAACTGAGCGGCCCGACGGCCGGGCTGCCCGATCGGCTGCCGGTGACGCTGGCGGTCGTGGAAGAGGCCCTGCGGCTCTATCCCCCCATCGCCGCGCTCAGCCGAATGTCCGAACGGCCGGACAATCTGGGATCTCATGAGATCGACGCCCGGTCCCTGATCGTTATCGCACCCTACGTGCTGCATCGGCACGAGCGCCTGTGGGACCGGCCGGATATGTTCGACCCGTCGCGCTTCTTGCCGCCGGCAAGAAGCGAAGTGCCTCGTTTCGCCTACCTGCCCTTCGGCGCAGGTCCCCGGACCTGCATCGGATCATCCTTTGCGCTGCAGGAGGCGACGATCGTGTTGGCGGTGCTGATGCGACGCTTCGATCTGGACCTTCTGCCGGGCACCAAAGTCTGGCCACTGCAGGGGATTACGTTACGGCCAACGAACGCCCTACCTATGCGCCTCCGGAAGTGTCCGTGAGGTAGAGCGTACTCCAAGAGTGCCCGCCAGTATTCTGCCGGGAGGTCGTCCAGCCGGTCCTACGGCCGGCACTGGCGAGGTTTTCTGGCCGATAGCGGGTGAGGAGTCGAGTTTCTGCATCTGCTGCGTGCTGGGAAGCGCCTCATTCGGCGCCAAGCGAGCGCAGCCAGGCCAAGCTCGAGATTGCCCGCTCCGCCAGGTGCTGCAAGGCTTCGACGCGCTCGGCATCGCCGGAGCGCTCGGCACCTTCGAGATAGGCGTCCGCCAACGCCTCGGCGATCGTCGGCGCGTCCCGCTGCTCGAGCGTCTCCGGAAAGCTTCCGAAATCGCCGACCTCGTCGGCCATCCGCATGGTCGTTTCGCGGAGTTCGCGCGTGCGCACCGCAGCCGCCCCTTCCAGACGCTGTTCGAGGGCCGCAAGATGCGTTGCGACGCAAAGCTCAAGCCGTCGGGCCTCGATCCGCGCGGCCGGACGGCCGCCCCTGGGAAGTGGGCGTCGCCGATCCGGAGGTCGCGAGCCGCATCGCCACGATCGTTCCGATCGTCGACCGGGCGGTGTCGACCTCGGGAAGCTACGGGTTCCGGTTCGATGCCGAAGGCCGCTTCAACCATCTGTTCGATCCGGCGACGGGAGGCAGCGCTCATCGTTATCAAAGCGTGACGACCGTCGCTCGAAGCGCCACTGCAGCCGATGCGCTCTCGACCGCGTTCAGCCTGATGCCGGAACAGCGAATCCGTTCGCTGTTGCCATACGTCGATGTCGAACGCGTCCATCTCATGGATGCGGCGGGCAAGTCATCCGAAATCACCGCTTGATCGATCGACTTCAATCCTAAGGAAAAGGAGACCTTGATGAACCGGACAGCACTTGTAGCCTTGTTTCTCGCAGCGGGTCTCGGCCAAGCCGGCGCCCAGGATGCCGCTGCGGGCGAGAAGGTCTTTGCCGTCTGCAAGGCCTGTCACCAGGTCGGCGACACGGCCAAGAACGTCGTCGGCCCGGTCCTCAACGGGCTGATCGGACGGAAGGCGGGATCGGTCGAGGGCTACAACTACTCGGAGGCCAACAAGAAGTCCGGCATCACCTGGGACGAGGCGACCTTCTCCGAGTACATCAGGACCCGAAAGCCAAGATCCCCGGCACCAAGATGGCGTTCGCCGGCATCAAGGACGAGCAGAAGATCAAGGATCTGATCGCCTACCTGCACACGTTCGACAAGGCGCCCGTCAAGCTGACGCAGTGAGCACTCCTGCCCAACAAAGGATGCGGCATATGAGCGAAAATTGGCTACCGTCATTGAAGTCCGATACACCCCAGGCCGGCTTCGAGCTGGCCGTAAAGCTCTCACGAATGGCGGTGAAGATCACGCAGCCATCGGACGAAGTCCGTACGCGCCTGCGAGCGGCTTATGAGCAGGATTCGGAGCAACTGATCGCAACATCCCACGTGGTGGCCGTCCACTTTCAGACGGTCGCCGCCGCCAATAATTGGTGGCTCTGATGAGACGCGGCCGTCCCGCCTGCTCGGGAGCTGCCCGCAGCGCACACCGGAACGCCTGCCCGCGTTCGCGGTTCATCCAGAGCCGGCACGAACAGGTGAAGCGATGAGAGGTCTCAGTACCGGTCAAATCGTCCTGCTGGTCGTCCTGGGCGCCGTATTGATCCTCACAGGCGTCTGGGCCGTCTCCGTGTGGACTGCGAGCAGCGGCGTCGAGATGGGGAAGCACGGGTGGATCGCGCTGGGGCTAGGCACCTTCTTCTCGCTTCTCGTCGGGTGCGGGCTCATGGCCTTAATGTTCTTCAGTAGCCGCTCAGGTCATGACGACGCCGCCGATCCGTTCCGGCACCGGGAGCGCCGCGACCCGTAGTAGCCGTTGCCGCCGGGGGCCGCTCGTGTCTCGGGCCCACCGGCGCCTTCAGCGGACTATTTGCCCACGTGAGAGCGGCCGGGTCGTGCAGCGGATCGTCTTCGCAGCGCGAACAGACGTAGCGATCGCGACCGCACGCATATGGAGCCGCAGAGGCTGGGGCTGCAACGTTGCGGGCAGCCGGAGGAAGGGATCCGGAGCTTTGAACGTGCCATGCGAATGAGCCCGGCGGACCCGCAACAGTTCACAGCGTCAACCGGTATGGGCTTTGCCCTTATTGAGCTTCGTCGCTTTGACGAGGCCATCGTTGCAGGGAAGAGAGCCCAGCGCCAGAACTCTTCCTAACCAGGACCTACCGCTGCCTCGCATCCGCTTTCGCACATCTCCGATGGGACGCTGAACCCGTGAGGCGGCAGCTGGTGTGCTTGACTTGAACCCCACCTTCACAACGTCGGCGTGGGTCGCTCGGAGTCGGCTATCAACCGATGCGCAGCTGATGATTGAGGGTTTTCGCAAAGCCGGGTTGCCCGAGTAGTTCTCCAATGTCCACGGCGTGAGCGACGAGCGGCACTCTTGTGCGGCGCATGAACTCATCATTGTTCGAATACCGCGATCGCGGCCGCAATCATGATCTGGCCAAACATGGACATCTCTCCTTCCGGCGACGGCTCGCGCCGCTTCTCGATTTCTTCTCCCAGCGGTCAAAGCGTGTTCTGAACACCCTCGTTATGTTCCCTGCATGCGTCAGACCGCAGCCGCCACATCGGACCTGGTTGCGACCGCCGGCGCGGTCGCCATCTCGCGCAATTTGTGTTTGAGTATCTTCCCGGTGGAGGCCGATGGCAGAGCCTCGAGCAGGATCACCTCGGTCGGACGCTTGTACGATGCGAGCTGTTGAGCCGCGTACGACTTCAGGTCCTCGGCGCTAACGCGTGCGCCGGGAAGGAGCTGCACGAACGCGACGACCTCCTCGTTGCCGTCGACCGACCGTCCAACGACGGCCGATTGCACCACCTTGTCGTGCGAGTTCAGCACAGCTTCCACCTCGGCGGGGTAAACGTTGAAGCCGGAGCGGATTATCAGTTCCTTGGTGCGCCCGGCGATATACAGATGCGCCTCGCGGTTGACCCGGGCGAGGTCCCCCGTGTTGAACCATCCCTGGTCGTCGATCGCCGCCGCCGTCAATTCCGGAGCGCGATAGTAGCCGAGCATTACATTGGGGCCCCGGACGTGCAATTCGCCGACCTCACCGGTCGCGACTTTGTTGCCTTGCATGTCCACGATCCGGTGCTCGATACCGGGAAGAAAGGGGCCAACTGACTCGTCTGCGACAGGATGCTCTGAACGGACGCCCGACAAGCCCGGCGAGCATTCGGTGATGCCGTAATTGTTCAAGAGCGGGATTCCAAACTCGTCCTCGATCCGCTTTTTGAGATCGAGGTCGAGGGGAGCGCCGGCGACAGACATGAGCCGCAACCTGCCCCGATCGAGCCGTTGGATACCCTTGACAGCCTTGTATTCGAGCAAACGCTGATATGTGGCGGGCACGCCGAACAGGCTCGTAATACCCTCTTCGGCTATGGCATGTGCCAGCGCAGCCGGATCGGCCTTGGCTACGACGTGCAGGGTGCTGCCATGCATCAGCGTTGCAATCAGCAGAATCGAATAGCCGACGATGTGAGACATTGGCAGCACACCATAGATGCGGTCGGCCGGATCGTTCTTGCGCAGCAGCCCCGAAACTCTTCCGGTGAAAAGGAGGTTGCGGTGGCTCAACATGACCCCCTTCGGGGCACCGGTCGTGCCCGATGTGTAAAGAAGACCCGCAACCTGCCGCGCCCCATCTCTCTCGACGGGCTCCGGTTCCGCATCGGCATTAAGAGGACCGATGCCAATTCCGCCAAACGGCCCCACGGCGCTGATCTTGGCTCCGATGCGGCCGGCGTGATCGGCGGCTTCCTTCGAGAGCGCCGCGTTGAACATCACGCGCCTAGCGCCGCTATGCGTCCCGATCTGGTCGATCTCCCGGGCCGAGAGGCGGGGATTCACCGCGATGCCCCATGCATCGAGCTTGCTGGCCGCAAAGAGCATCGCGCCCAGAGCCACGCTGTTCTCGCTCGCAATCATCACGCGATCGCCGGGCCTGATCCCGAGATCGGCGAGATCCTTCGCCGCGGCGTTCACGGCATCGGAGAACTGCCGGTAAGTCCACGAACGCCCCCCTTCCACGAACGCCGGATGATCCGGAATATCCCGGACGAAGGGCGCGTAGACCTCGTGTACCCTGGACGGTAATCCATCCAGCAACTCGGCCGCAGTGATATCGTCCACGCTCCTCATGCCGTCCTCCCTGGTACTGTGTTTTTGTGCGCGCAGAGCGCTCCCCTTCGAACGGGAGGGTTCGCACTGTCACTTCATCTGCCGATCAGTAAATAGTTCTAAAATAGAACTGTCAACACGAATGGCGGTGCGGTGACCTCAAAAGCCGGCAAATTTGATGCAATCGCATAATTCCTATTTGGAATTGCAGGCAGAGTGTCCGTGCAAACGCAGCTGTGGTGATCAGCGCTCGCTGGAGTCTGCTGATCCTGGTTCAACGCTTGCGCTACCGCTCAGGTTTGAGAAGCTTCTGTCGGGATTGGCATGCGTTCGCCGGGTTGAGAGTTCGCGCACCCAGAGTCACCATTTCTCGACCCACGGCCGGAGGACGACTTCGAATGCCCAGGTCGACCGATGCTGCCGATGAAGCTGCAGATAGGTTTTCGCGATATGATCGGGGTCTGCCATATTGTCTTCGATAGTTGTTCCCGCCAGCCGGTGCGCGCGGGTACCGTCCTGCTGGGTCCAGCCGATCGCGGCGTCGATCGGCACGTTCGCGATGTGGATACCCTGCGGCATCAATTCTCTTGCCATGCTTTGCGCGAGTCCGGACTTGGCATGACATGCCATTGCAAACGCCCCACTTGACGGGAAGCCCTTGAGCGCCGCGCTGGCGTTCGTGAAGATGATCGTTCCTCTCGCGCCATTGGCGTCGGGTTGATTCCCCAGCATGAGGCGAGCTGCCTGTTGCCCTACTAAGAACGCGCTGAACGCCGAGTTTCGAAGAGTTTCGAGCACCATGACCGGGTCGGCTTCGATCACGTTCTTGCGGAAAATGCCGGGAACCCGGCCGTCGATGTTGTGCACGACAAGCCTTGGCATTCCGATCTCTTGAACGACATTCTCGAACAGCCGTGCCACGGCTGCCGGTTCGCTTGCATCGCAGGCGTACCGACGCACACCATACGTTTTCTCGAGACTTTCAAGCACCGCCTTTTCGGGATTCCTGGCTGCAACGCCGACATGCATACCGCTTTCCGCGAACAGCCTGGCGCAACTCGAGCTGATACCCGGGCCGCCGCCGATAATGAGAGCAACCTCCTGGGCGAAAGTCTGGGTGTCGCGGTTGAATTGAGTCATGTTGCTGCCTCCAATGCGTTTGGTGACCTATTGCTTCACTGCAATGACGACGTTGCCCTTCGCGCCCGGCATCGCAAATTTACTCAGCGGGTGTCACCTGTAACTGGGAGAACGTTTCTCAATGAAAGCTCGGACGGCTTCGGCGTGTTGCGTAGTCGCTGCCGCAAGTACCATCCTCTCGGCCTCCTGATCCAATGACGTCAGGAAGTCAGCCGACAGCGCAAGATCGAGATTGTCCTTGATAGAGGCAAACGCGCTCCCCGGACCGTTCGCCAACATCCTTGCCACTGCAAATGCTTCCTGTTGCAGTTCAGAATCGGACACCACGCGATTTACCAGTCCCAGTGCCTCACAACGGCGTGCATCGAGCCGTTCGGACAAATACATGAGTTCGCGAGCACGCGACGTTCCGGCCAGCCGGGTCAATAGCCACGAAATGCCGTAATCGCCGGTCAGCGCAATCTTGGCGTACCCAGTCGTCATGATGGCGGATTCGGCTGCAATACGAATGTCACAGGCGAGCGCGATGGCAAGTCCGGCGCCAGCCGCCGCTCCCGGCAAGGCCGCGATGGTGGGCTTGCGCACCGAGACAAGTACGCCGGTGAGGGTTCGCTGGCGATCCCTTAATCGCTCGACCTTCTCACTGACTGACATGGCCGGTGGTGCAGTGTTGCTGCCCATCCCCTTGACGTCGCCGCCCGAACAGAAGGCGGTACCCGCGCCGGTAATCAGCAATGCTCCGACGTCCGGATCATCACCGCTGCGCTTGATTATCCGACGCAACGCCGGCGTGAGATGATCGGACAGCGAATTTCGTGCCGCCGGTCGGTTCAAAGTGATCACGGCGACGCGGTCCCGAATCACACACAGCAGTTCGTCCGTTCCGGTATCTATTGAGATTGATTCATCCGCCATGTCATGTCCTTTCAAGTTTCGCGCAGAGCTCTCCGAATGACAAAGCGCGCACTACGGGTGATCGTTTTCGCGTCAGCCGGGGATTACCAATTTTCGCGGAATGGCCGCAGCTCAGTAAGAAATGACCAGGCCGATCGGTCCTGACGGTAGAGATGAAATAGTTCTTCGGCGATCGCTTCAGGCCTGATGAAAAATTCATCTGGTTTGTCGCTCATCCGCGCGCGCATACGAGGGGTGTCGATCACGGCGTCGATGAGGACATAAGCGACGTGGACGCCGAGAGGTCCCACCTCACGCGCAATCGATTCAGCAAGAATGCGCTGGGCCGCCTTTGTCGGCGCGAAGCCGGCGAAATTGGCTTTGCCCCGGATCGAAGACGTATTTCCGGTCACCAGGATTGCGCCCTTGCCTCGGTCGATCATGTCAGGAGCCACTTCGCGCGCCAGGTACAACAAGCCCATCACGTTGACCTCGAAATTGCCCTTCAGCATCTTCGGATCGATCTCACGAAAGCCTCCCCAGCCCCCGCCCACCGCGTTGTGGACGAGAACTTCAGCCGCGCCAAAACGCCGCTTTACATCAGCAACTACGGTCCGCACCTGGTTCTCGTCTGAGACGTCGCAGGTCATCGCATGGACATCAGGAAGCTCTTGCGCCAGGTGATTGATGAGCTCCGTTGAACGAGCGAGCGCTATGATACGAAACCCGCCGGCAGAGAAGCGCTTGACGATGGCAGCTCCGGTGCCCGGCCCGACCCCGGTCACGATCGCGATCGGTTTATCGCTCATCTGGACTCTCTCCGCGTTACTGTCCGGCCGCTCTCAAATGAATTCGCTCGGACTGCGACTGATAGGCGGCTGCCTCCTGCGCGGACACCAGGGCCAAACGAACCGCGACATTCTTGTGGTAGGGCGTACCGGCAATTGGATCGCGGTTGCCGCTCTCTGTGAGCAGATTGATACGTGGCCCGTTGATCAGTCGCTCTCCGTCCGACGCCGGGTATGCCTGGCCGTAGCCGTGCGGGAGCGCGAGCTGCCCATTCCTCATGCCGTCGTCGACCTTACAGCGCACCACGAGCCGGCCGACCACGGACTCCACCGCGACCCAGTCACCATCCTCCGCGCCCAGATTCCTCAGTTCGCTCGAATTGATCAGCATGGCACCGTCCGGATCGTCGCGACGCCACGCGGGATCGCGAAAGATCTGGTTGGCATTGAACATGCGGCGGCCACCAGCCGCCAGCATGAACGGGAACTCCTTTGGCGCGCCCGCGGCTTCCGGATCGAGACGCGCCAACCATTCCAACATCTGCGGGACGACCAGCCGGACCTTGCGATCCGAATGGCCGATCAATGACCAGACCTCGTCATAGTCGTGGCGTGTAATGGCCGTGCCCTGACGGGCGGACACGATCGTATCGAACAGGAGGTCGCCGAGCTGACGATCCGCCACGTCGTCCGATGCGCCGATCGCCCGCCGCACCGCTTGAGGCGACCGCTTCGCGCAAGCCAATGCCGCGCTCCACATAGGCGCCGCGGCCGCCGTACCATCCGGAAGCGTCTGCCCCAGCGTATGGTAGAGCACGAGGGCAGGCACTGCCGCAGGGTTTTCCCCGATGAAAGCACGAAAGGCCGCGGCGAATTCCGGTCGCGAGCGCCGCGCTATTTCGCGCAGCGGCGCGAGCACATTATCGCCCGGCAGAAGCCCCAAGGCGATGGCAAGCCGCGTGTAGATCTCAGGCTCCGGCAAGGTGCCGGCAAGCGGCGGCAAGGCAGCCGCACGAACCTGGAAATAGTTCGTCGGAAACTCGAAGTTGAACAGGGTAAACTCTGTTTTCTCAAATTGCGAAGACGCAGGGAGAACATAGTGCGCGAGCCGCGCGGTTTCGGTCATCGCAACATCGACCACGACACATAGCTCGAGCGAGCGCAGCGCACGTTCTACCGCCTCCGTATTTGCTGCCGTGTTGGCGGGATTGGAACTGTCGACCCAAGCGCAACGCAACCGGTCGGGATGGTCATTGAGCACCGCTTCGGGGAAGATGTTGGGAGGCAACAGTCCCCCAATGATCGCGTCGCCGGTTGGCGCAAACGTCTGGTTCGGTGAGTTGCCCCACAGTGGTTGAAGCCAGCTATGCAGTTGGTTGGTACCTTTCCGGCCGAAATTTCCGGAAAGCATGATCAAGAGCTTCTCAAGATAGGAGTTGAGTGTCGAGTTGGTGCCTTGCTGAATGCCAAGCTCGACCCGCACCACCATGGCCTTCGCGGCCGCAATCATCGCAGCGCACCGCTCCAGGTCCGCGATCGAGATATCGGCGGCGGCAGCCCATTCTTCGACGGGGATGTTCAGCAGCGCCTGCCTCACTTCCGCGAAGCCTGTCGTGTGCTCCTGAATGAAGGCATGGTCGATCCGGTCGGAACGGACAAGCGTGGCCAGCAATGCGCCAAGGAGAAACGCGTCGGCACCGGGACGAACCGCCAGATGCAGATCCGCCATTTCGGCGGTTTCTGTTCGCCGAGGATCAATGACGATCAGCTTGCGTTCGGGATCCTTGCGAATTTGATTGAGATGATCGCGCGCATTGGGGAAGCCGTGCGCGATCCAGGGATTTGCACCGATGACGAGCAGAAGATCGCAATGGTGTACGTCTTCGGCAGTGTGGCATGTCTGGCTGCCGAACATATGACCATTGACCCAGAAGTCGCCGGTTTTTTCCTGCGAAAGTGCGTTGAATACGCTGCGCGAACCCAGCGCACGCAACAAACCACTGGCGTAGGCGCCGCCGGCATGGTTGCCCTGCCCGCCACCGCCGTAAAGGGCAATAGTCTTTCCGCCATGCTTGTCGACGATCTCTAGCAACTGCGCCGCTATTTCCGCGATCGCCACGTCCCACTCGATCTCGTCAAATCCGCCGTCGGCGCGACGACGCAGCGGAGACGTTAGCCGATCCTTGTCATTCGCATAATAGGGAACTCGAGTCGCCTTGTTGCACAGGTATCCCTGTGATTTCGGACTCGAACGGTCGCCGCGCACTTTCTCCAGGCGACCGTCATTCACCCAAACTTCGATCCCGCAATTGATGTAGCACAGGTTACATGCTGTCTTGAGCCATTTGCCGGCCGTCATGGTCACCTCCCTGACATTGCTATTTGTCGCAGCGCGTCGTCCTTGTCGCTCTACGCCGAGGCTTTTGGGTCCGGCCACCGGCAGTCATGCGTCCCGCAGCGAGAATGCCGTCGGAAAGCTTCCCAACGCCGACGGCGCGCGACAGCACGACCGATCCGACCAGGGTTGCGATAGCGCCCGTCGCGATCTGGCGAGCCTGCCGCGGTGGCTCATCGGGAAGCAACTCGACAAAGACATCGATCATCCTCTCCAGTTTGGCCGCCAAGGCCTGCTGTTCGCTCGAGCCCGATCGAGCGACATCGACCGCCAGGGTTGGAAGGGCGCAACCGTGTTTGGGATTGTCTCGATGCCGGGGACTAAGATAGTCGGCAATCAGCGTCTCGAAGCGTTCACCATTGGCTTTGTCGTCGGCCAGCTTTTTCCAACGCGTGGTGGTCTGGTCCATTGCAAAGGCTATCGCCTCGCTAACAAGCGCTTCACGAGAATCGAAATGGTTATAGAAGCCGCCATGCGTCAGACCGGCAAGCTTCATCAAGTCAACAACACTAAGCCCTTTGGCGCCCTTCTGGCGTAAACCGTACGAGGCATTTTCGACTATCCGACGGTGCGTCCGACGCCTGTGGTTCTCTCCGTAACGCATCCCCACTCCGTTGCAATCTCCCAAGACGACCGGCTGTACAACCGTACTCGTCCCCTCCGAGCAGTTCTGGAACCGCGCTTCCTCGAAGCCTATGACAAGATTTCATTGCAATGCCTGCCATCTTATATGACTATCATCATATAACAACAGATATCAGCAGGAGAGTTCGCAATGGCCGCCGTTTCCGATCCCGTTGTCATTGTTTCCGCCGCTCGCACGCCCCTTGGCCGGTTCATGGGCGAGTTGTCCTCGCTGAGCGCTCACAAGCTCGGTGCTCACGTGATCGGCGCAGCGCTGGAGCGGGCGAAGCTGGCGCCTGAAAGGATCGACGAGCTGTTCATGGGCAATGTGCTGCCGGCCGGGCAGGGCCAGGCCCCGGCACGCCAAGCCGCCCGCGGCGCCAAGCTGCCGGATGCCACCGGGGCCACCACCGTCAACAAGGTCTGCGGTTCGGGCATGAAGGCGACTATGCTCGCCCATGACATCATCAACGCGGGATCAGCGGAGATCGTGTTGTCCGGAGGAATGGAGAGCATGAGCAATGCTCCTTATCTCCTAACCAGAGCGAGGAGTGGGTATCGCGCCGGGCACGACCGGATCATCGATCACATGCTGATGGACGGGCTGGAAGACGCCTATGAGACCGGGCGCTCGATGGGCGATTTCGGCGAGGCGACCGCGGAAGCCTATCAATTCACCCGCAAGGACCAGGACGCCTACGCGATCGAGACGTTGACCCGCGCGCGCAAGGCGGTCGAGGGCGGCGCGTTTAAGACTGAGATCGTGCCAATCACACTAACCGAAAAGGCCGGGCCGCGGATTATCGCCAATGACGAGCACCCGCTCAAGGTCGATCCCGCCAAGATCCCGGGTCTGAAAGCCGCGTTCCGCGCCAACGGCACCATCACGCCGGCCGCCTCCTCCGCTAATGCCGATGGCGCCGCAGCCCTCATTCTCGCAAAGCGCTCGCTCGCGGATCGTGATGGCCTCCCTGTACTGGCCGAGATCAAGGGCCACGCCACCCACAGTCAAGAGCCGCAATGGTTCACCACGGCGCCGATCCCGGCCATTCGCAAGCTATTGGATAAGATCGGCTGGAGCGTCGGCGATGTCGATCTGTTCGAGATCAACGAGGCCTTTGCCGTGGTGGCGATGGCGGCGCAGAAGGATCTCGGCATTCCCAGGGAGAAGCTAAACGTCAATGGCGGCGCCTGTGCGCTCGGTCATCCCATCGGTGCTACCGGCGCTCGCCTGATCGTGACGTTGTTGCACGCGCTAGAGGCGCAGAATCTCAGACGCGGCGTTGCAGCCCTTTGCATCGGTGGCGGTGAAGCCACCGCCATCGCAATCGAGCGCGTCGTCCGCAGATAGCACGGTCGATCCGCCAAGAAAGGGCTCGGCGAGCGGCACGAACCGCGTCTTCGTCGCCTGCCTATCCCCATCAGCGCGAAAGTTCCCATGACTGACCAGTGCCTCACGACCGAGAGCGTGCGGCGGGATGTTCCCGCCTCCAGCGGCCTCGCGATCGCGGTCCTTTCCGTCCTGGCCGCCATGGGAACGCTCGCGACAAACATCTTGCTGCCTTCGCTGCCTCAAATTGCGATCTCGTTGAATGTCACGAGCGCGGCGGTCACGTCCGCCATCACCGCCTTTCTAGCAGTATTTGGGCTGGGCCAGCTTCTGGTCGGGCCGCTTTCGGATCGCTACGGAAGACGCTGGCCGGTCCTGATCGGATTTGCCGTGTTCATCGGCGGCAGTGTTTGTTGCGGTTTGGCGAACGATTTACCTAATCTCTTGGCAGGCCGCATCGTGCAAGCTGCCGGCGCTTGCGCGACATCAGTGCTGTCTCGTGCCATCGCCCGCGACATGTTCAGTGGCGCCGCGCTGGCACGCGCGATGGCGCTGATCATGATCGTGATGTCGGCAGCTCCTGGATTTTCGCCGCTGCTTGGCGGCGCACCCGATCACAGCTTTGGCTGGCGCTCCGAATTCGCGCTCGTCGCGGCGTTCGCCGCTGTGAGCGCCATTGGCTACGGCATCGTCCTCGGCGAAACCCACCATTCGATCCGGACGCCGCTCAATCCGGCCGCGATCGTCAGGACCTATGCTGGCCTTTTTGGCGATCCTCGTTTTGCTATCCCGGCCGCAACCGGGAGCCTGATCATTGGCGGCTTGTTCTCGATGTTTTCGGCTGCACCGCGCTTATTGATCGAAGCGCTGCACTTCACGCCGATCCAACTCGGCCTCTTCTTCGCTGGCACTGTCTTTATCGCATTCGCCGCCGGTATGCTGGCGACGAGATTGGCACCGCGCTACGGACTTGATGGCCCGATCCGGGCAGGCTTGTGGGCGACGGCCGCCAGCAGCGTTGCGATCCTGCTCATCTCCATGGTCAGCCCGACTTTCTTGCCATTTCTAGGCGCGATGAGCGTATTTCTCCTCGGCATGGGCATTGTCAGTCCACTAGCCACCGCGCGAGCGCTCTCTCCATTCGGGGAGAAAGCCGGCGCGGCGTCGGCGCTGCTGGGCTTCTCGCAAATGATGACTGCCGCGATCGGCGTATGGCTTGCCGCCACGGTGTCGCATCAAGCAATGTTGGCGCTAGGCGTCGTGTTGAGCACGTATTCTCTGCTGGCTCTTTGCGTGTACGCGTGGCGCCCAGGGTCTTGATTGGCTTCAATCAAGCGCCGTGGAATTCCGGTTTGCTACTGCCAGGCGGCCGCTTCATCTCAAACATGTTTTCCGTCCTGACCTCAAGGTAATCTCCACCACGGCCGGCGCGCAGAATGGGACGAGCAAGTGCCGTGTTGTAGACGCCGTCCTCGATCAAGGACTTGTCGATGTATACCGCGACGACCTCGCCGAGCACGAACCACCCTTCCACCTTCTCGCCGCGCGCATTCGCCAACTGAGAGACGTCAACGACCTTGCATTCCATTGCCGCCCTGCTCTCGCCTACCCGCGGCACAGCTACGTGTCGCCCGGGTACTGGCGTCAGCCCTGCTGCTTCGAACTCGCTCACGCCGTGATCGAGAGGCGCCGCAGTCGTGTTCATGCGCTCGCCCAGATCCATCGTAACCAGATTCCAGACAAACTCCCGGGTCTCGCTTACGTTCTTGACGGTGTCCTTCCATGAAATAGAGGAGAACCCGATGATTGGAGGGTCGTAGAGAAACGCATTGAAGAAGCTGTACGGGGCAAGATTCAGTTGCCCGGCCGCATTCCGCGATGAAATCCAGCCAATCGGACGCGGCGCGACTATCGCGTTGAACGGATTATGTCGGAGTCCGTGACCCTTCGAGGGCTCATAGTAGTGGAAGTCAGCCGGATCCATACATTCTCCTTCCCAAGGCTGCTGACAGTCGGCCGCTCGCCAGTCGAGCTTCATCGATCGTAATCAACGCACGCACGATTATGCGTGCGCAATCTCGTCAAGGCATACGGTAGCAGCACAAGCGTCCGGAAGCCCTCACGCAATCGCCCGGGCGACAGCGGGTCTGTGCTCGGCAGCATCGAGGAACCCGATCAGACGCTCCCGGATGATCTGCTCGGCCTCGCTCATGATACGGTCGATCAGCTCCTTCACCGTCGGGATGTCGTGGATCAGTCCGACCACCATGCCGCAGCTCCAGGCGCCCGCGTCCATATCGCCGTCGACCATCACCTTGGGGTAGACGCCCGCCACCTGCTCATGGATGTCCTCGATCTTGAGGCTGGCGCCTTTCTCGCGCTCAACTTCGAGCAGCTGATCGACCCCCTTGTTCTTCAGCACGCGCTCGGTGTTGCGCAGCGCACGCATCACCAGCACGGTGTCGAGCTCGGTGGCTTTGACCAGAGCCTGCTTCACGTTGGCATGGACGGGGGCTTCCTTGGTCGCGACGAAGCGGGTGCCCATGTTCATACCGGCCGCGCCCATCGACAGCGCGGCAACGAGGCTCCGCGCATCCGCCATGCCCCCCGAGGCCACGAACGGAATCTTCAGCTCATCCGCCGCGCGCGGCAACAGGATCATGTTAGGGATGTCGTCCTCACCGGGATGGCCGCCGCATTCGAAGCCGTCGACGCTGACGGCATCGCAGCCGATCTTCTCGGCTTTCAGCGAATGCCGTACCGAGGTGCATTTGTGGATCACCTTGATGCCAGCCGCCTTCAGTGCGGGCATGTACTGCTCGGGGCTGCGGCCAGCGGTCTCCACCGCCTTGACGCCGCCTTCCTTGATGGCGGCGATGTATTCCGGATAAGGCGGCGCGGTGAAGCTCGGCAGGAAGGTCAGGTTCACGCCCAACGGCTTGTCGGTCATGTCGCGGCAGCGCGCGATTTCCTTGGCCAGTAGCTCCGGCGTCCGCTGGGTCAGGCCGGTGATGATGCCGAGACCGCCGGCGTTCGACACCGCGGCTGCCAGCTCGGCAAAGCCGACATAATGCATGCCGCCCTGGATGATCGGATGCTGGATGCCGAACAGTTCGGTAATTGCTGTCTTCACGTGCGCTTCTCCGCTTTCCGGTCAGTTGACGATTTCGAACAGGCCGGCCGCGCCCATACCGCCACCGATGCACATGGTGACAACGCCGTACTTTGCCTTGCGCCGCCGGCCCTCGATCAGGATATGCCCTGCAAGCCGGCTGCCCGTCATGCCATAGGGATGACCGATCGCGATCGAGCCGCCGTTGACGTTGAGCTTGTCCGGATCGATGCCGAGCTTGTCGCGGCAGTAGATCACCTGGACCGCATAGGCTTCATTCAACTCCCAGAGATCGATGTCACCGATCTTCAGGCCGTGCCGCTTGAGAAGGCGCGGGATGGCCGCGACCGGACCGATGCCCATTTCGTCCGGCTCGACACCGGCGGCGACGAAGCCGCGGAAGATGCCGAGCGGCTTCAGGCCCTTCTTGGCGGCGATCTTGTCGCTCATGATCACGCAGGCTGAGGCGCCGTCGGAGAGCTGGCTGGCGTTGCCCGCCGTGATGGTCTTGCCCTCGAACACCGGCTTGATCTTCGCAAGGCCTTCCGCCGTGGTCTCGGGGCGTGGGCCTTCATCCTTTGACAGCGTCACCTGCTGATAGGTGACCTCCTTGGTGTCCTTGTTGACGACGGCCATCCTGGTCGTAATCGGGACGATCTCGTCATCGAAGCGGCCGGCCTGCACCGCGGCACCGATGCGGCGCTGACATTCGAGGCTGTATTCGTCCTGCTGGTCGCGGCCGATCTTGTAACGCTCGGCGACGATCTCGGCGGTGTCGAGCATCGACATGTACATCTCCGGCTTCATCGCCATCAGTTCGTCGTCGACCGCGTGGAACCTGTTCATGTGCTCGTTCTGCACCAGACTGATCGACTCGATGCCGCCTCCGATTGCGATCTCGACACCATCGAGCGTGATCGAACGTGCCGCGACCGCTATGGCCTGCAGGCCGGATGCGCACTGCCGATCGATTGTGGTGCCGGCGACCGTGACCGGCAGGCCGGCACGAATCGCCCCCTTGCGTGCGACGTTCATTACCATGGTGCCCTGTTGCATCGCGCACCCCATCACCACGTCCTCAACCTCGCCGGGCTCGATGCCCGCGCGCCTGACCGCTTCGGCCATCACATGACCGGCCATGGTCGGTCCCTCGGTGTTGTTCAATGCACCCCGATAGGCCTTGCCGACGCCGGTACGGGCGGTGGAAACGATAACTGCCTCTGTCGTCATGGCTGCCTCTTTGGTTACGCTGCCGCGTCGAGCTGCACATAACGCAGCAAGTGGTGCGCGGGATCACCGAACTGGATGTTGATGGAGGAGATTCGCTTGAAGTAGTGGCCGACGTTCAATTCGTCGGTCATGCCCATGCCGCCATGCAGCTGCACCGCTTGGTCGGCGATGAACTTGCCGGCATAGCCGACCTTCGACTTGGCGCCGGAGGCGAGCCGCGAGATGCCGCTCTCGCCGGCGCCCAGGCTGAGATTGAGATGCTGCATCAGGGAGAGCGCCTCCTGATGAGCGATGAACATGTCGACCATCCGGTGTTGCAGCACCTGAAAGCTGCCGATGGTGACGCCGAACTGCTTTCGGGCCTTGGAGAACTCCAGCGTCGCGGAGTTCAACTCAGTCATCGCGCCGACCGCCTCGGCACAGAGCGCGCCGATGGCCCTGTCGCGGCAGGCTTCCAGGAGAGCTATGCCCTCACCCTCCCTGCCGAGCAACTCGCCGCGAACTTCGCGGAAGGTAATTTCTGCGGCCCGGCGGCCATCAATCGTCTTGAAGCTGCGCACATCGAGATTGGCCGCCCGGGCATCCACGACGAAGAGGCTGACGCCGGCGCGATCGCCGCGCCTGCCTGCGGTGCGCGCCGAGACGATGAGATAATCGGCCCAGGGCGCGGCGATGACAGCGGTCTTCTCGCCAGTGAGGATGTGATCCTCGCCGTCGCGCCGGGCCTCTGCTGCGATACTGGCGAGGTCGAAGCGCGACGCCTTCTCGGTCCAGGCCAATGCCCAGATCTTCTGTCCGGCGATGATATCGGGAATGAAGGCCTGCTTCTGCTGATCACTCCCCGCATGCTCGATCAAGCCTCCGGCGAGCACGACCGTCTCGACGTACGGTTCAACCACCAGATGACGACCGAACTCCTGGGCAATGATCATCGTGGAGAGCGGGCCGCCGCCTAGTCCGCCGCTCTCCTCGGCGAAGGGCGCGGCGAGCAGGCCGAGCTCCGCAAAGGCGCCCCACTGCCTGCGGCTCCACCCCTCTTCGCTGGCCACGATCTTGCGGCGCGCCTCGAAGCTGTATTGGTCGCGTAGCATGCGCTGTACGCTGGAGCGCAACAATTCCTGCTCTTCCGTGAACTGGATATCCATCCGATCCTCTCGTTGCGCTGTTGCTAGAGACCGAGCACCGCTTTGGCGATGATGTTGCGCTGGATCTCGTTCGATCCGCCGTAGATGCTGAGCTTGCGCGCATTCAGGTACTTTTCCGACGCGGTGTGGCCGTAGTCGGGCCCCGGCATGAACTGGTTTGCACTCAACGGTTGCTCGCGAAGCGCCAGTCCGTAATTACCGATGGCGCGATGCGTCAGCTCGGTAATCCCCTGAAAGATCTCGGTGCCGCGGATCTTGAACAGCGAGGCCGCAGGCCCCGGATCGATGCCGCGCGCCATCTGGGCAATGACCCGCAGTTCAGTAGCCTCAAGCGCAAGCACATCGAGCTCGATCCGGCCGATCTCCTTGCTGAACTCGAGACGCGCCGGATCGTCCGCTGCGATCTCCGCCTTCACGACCTTCTTCAGCCGTTCGAGATAGCGCGTCGACCGGCCGATCCCGGCCATGCTGGTGCGCTCGTTACCCAGCAGGAATTTGGCGTAGGTCCAGCCCTTGTTCTCCTCGCCGATTAGGTTCTCGACAGGAACGCGGACATCCTCAAGGAAGACGTCATTGACCTCGTGCGATCCGTCGATCGTGATGATCGGACGCACCGTGACGCCGGGCGATTTCATGTCGATCAGGAGGAACGAGATGCCGGCCTGAGGCTTTGCGCCCGGATCGGTGCGCACAAGACAGAAGATCCAGTCGGCGTGTTGCGCCAACGTCGTCCAGGTCTTGTGACCATTGACGATGTAGTGGTCGCCGTCGCGCACGGCCTTGGTCCGGACCGTGGCGAGGTCCGAGCCCGAGCCCGGCTCGGAATAGCCCTGGCACCACCAATCCTCACCCGACAGGATCCGCGGCAAGAATCTCTGTTTTTGCGCGTCGCTGCCGAAGGTGTAGATGACCGGACCTACCATGGTGACGCTGAATGCCAACGGCGGCAGCGTCCCGGCCCGGCTTGTTTCCTGCTCGAAGATGAAACGTCGGGTGATCGACCAGCCGGGGCCGCCATATTCCTTGGGCCAGAGCGGCGCGATCCAGCCCTTCTTGTAGAGAATGCGGTGCCAGAGCAATGATTGCTCCTTGGTCAGGTCGGTCTCCGGATTGGGGACCCGCATTTCCTTCGGATAGTTTTCGGCGATGAAAGCGCGCACCTCATCACGGAAGGCCGCATCTTCGGGAGACAGTGCGAGTTCCATTATGCGCGTCCTACCACTTCTCACCGAAGGGGCGGATTTCCATCTCGAACGTCCAGGCGCTCTTCGGCTGCTGATAGAGCTGCCAATAGGACGCCGCGACCGAGGCCGGCGGCATCAACAGGTCTGGATCGTCGAGCGCATTGGGGCCGAGCGCTTCCAGGCGCCGCTGCCGTACCCACTCGGTGTCGACGCCGGAATCGATGACGAGGTGGGCGACATGGATATTCTTCGGGCCGAGTTCGCGCGCCATCGCCTGCGCCACAGCGCGCAGCCCGAATTTGGCGCTGGCAAAGGCGGCATAGCCGCTGCCACCGCGTAAGGAAGCAGTCGCGCCGGTGAAGAAAATGTTGCCCTGGCCGCGCGGCAGCATCAGCCGGGCCGCCTCGCGCCCGGCGAGGAAGCCCGAGTAGCAAGCCATCTCCCAGACCTTGCGGAATACGCGCTCGGTGGTGTCGAGGATCGGGAAGTTGACGTTGGCGCCGATGTTGAAGATACAGACCTCCAACGGCGCGTGCTTGTCGGCGTCGTTCAGGAAGGAGATGATCTCCTCCTCCTTGCGTGCGTCGAGCGAGCGGGCCTGGATCTCGCCTCCTGCAGCTTCGATCTCCTTGACCAACGGAGCCAGCTTGTCCCCGTTGCGGCGGCCAGCGAAGACAGTAAAGCCCTCGGAGGCAAACTTCTTGGCGATTTCGCCGCCGATGAAATCGCCGGCGCCGATCACGGCGACGGTTGCATTTCTCTTTTTCAAGGAACTTCTCCCGGTTAGGTTAGGCGCGCTTTTTGCGAAGCTGTTCTATCGACTCCGAACGTGGATCACGGTGTTTGAGCCAGACAAACGATGGGGATTCCGCCATCGCGCTGATCGAGGCTACGATGGCCACGGCGCAGTTCTCGATCGGCGCGATTTGGTCGAGCGCTTTGGCAAGATGGCTGCCGGTAGATTGCTCGATGGGGCCCGACATACTGAAAAGCAGTCGGACCAAGACCGAGTGCTTGCGACAGCTTCGCCACGACTAACCACCTCCCGACTGAAGAACATCGGCGCCATTTTCAGCATTGCGCCTCGCGGCGAAACATGCGTTCTTTTTTAGAACTCGTCAATCGATATTTTGTAGTCACGGTTAGGATCAGGAAACGGCAAGTTTGCTGCCCCATTCAGAGACTCCAAAACCCCGTTTACAACGTAGCTTTCAGACGATACCGATAACGTATCAAATAAGAACTTATGGAGAGGCGAGCATGGGAGAAAATCGCGGGGTCGCGATTCTGGTCGGCGCGGGTGATGCCATCGGCGCGGCCGTTGCGCGGCGCTTTGCCAGCGAGGGCTACATTGTTTGCATCTGCAGGCGCGATGCGGCCAAGTCCCAGGCGCTGGTGGATGAGCTCAGGGCGAAAGGCTGCGGCATCCACGCATTCAGCGTCGATGCCCGCCAGGAAGCGGAAGTGCAGAAGCTGTTCGCGGACGTCGAACGCGACATCGGGCCGATCGAGATCTGTCTGTTCAATGCCGGATCGAACGTCAACAAGCCACTGCTGGAGACCACCGAGAAGCTCTTCTTCAAAGCCTGGGAGCTGGCGTGCTACGCGGGCTTCCTGGTCGGACGTGAGGCCGCGCGCGTCATGCTTCAGCGCGGACGCGGCACCATCTTTTTTACCGGCGCGACCGCAAGCATCCGCGGCAGCAAGGGGTTTGCTGCGTTTGCATCGGCAAAATTCGGCCTGCGCGCGGTGGCCCAGGCCATGGCACGCGAGCTCGGGCCCAAGAACATTCACATCGTCCACCTCATCATCGATGCCGGCGTCGATAGCGAAGCCATTCATCAGCGCATGAAGGCGGCCAGGGGGGTCGAGGCCAGCGAGATCCCTCCCGACAGCCTGACCAAGACCTCCTCGATTGCCGAAGCGTATTGGTTCGCTCATCAGCAAAGCCGCGACGGCTGGACCCATGAACTTGACCTTCGTCCCGCTGCGGAGAAATGGTGACATGAGCGACAGTCCAGACCTCACTCTGTGGGGCGTTGGGACAAGCCGCACCGTTCGACCTCACTGGGCGATGCACGAGCTTGGCTTGCCCTACAAAACCAAGCCGA
The DNA here is from genome assembly GCF_055807355.1 of Bradyrhizobium sp. Ken01. Classification (NCBI taxonomy): domain Bacteria; kingdom Pseudomonadati; phylum Pseudomonadota; class Alphaproteobacteria; order Hyphomicrobiales; family Nitrobacteraceae; genus Bradyrhizobium; species Bradyrhizobium sp. Ken01. The sequence continues at coordinate 47,040 of NZ_JBVVPC010000017.1, read as the reverse complement.
TCGGCCCGCGGACCGGCGAGACAAAGACCGCCGAATATACCAGGCTCAATCCGCGCCAGAAAGTTCCGCTGCTGCAGGACGGCGATTTCTGCATTGGGGAAAGTGCCGCGATCGTCGCATATTTGTCGCGCATGTACTCGACGCCAGAGCGTGCGTTGATTCCGGAATCTACCCGCGACTATGCCGCGTGGCTGGAATGGTGCTTCTTCATCGTCACCGAGCTCGACTCGACCAGCCTGTATGTGATGCGCCGTCACAGCGCCGATGCGCTAGGCCCGATTTACGGCGTTGCGCCGGAGGTCGTCGCTCAAGCCGCCGAATATTTTCGGGCGCAGATGCGCCACGTCGAGGTCGCGCTGGCCGACGGCCGGGATTTCCTCATGGGCGAGCGCTTCAGCAGCGCCGATATCCTGCTGACGACGTGCCTGGACTGGGCGGTCGCCTACGGTGTCGGCATCTGTGACAATGCTCAGCCCTATCTCGAGCGTATGCGAATCCGGGAGGCTTACCAGCGCGCGGCTGCGGCGAATGTTCCGGCAGCACCGATTACGCCGATGCCTGCCAAGGCTTGAGAGCCGATCACCGATCGCGCGAAGCGCTTCAGCTTACACCGCCACGCGCAACGTGCGCGCGGCCACCATGTCGTCGATCGCGCGATCATCGTAGCCCAGCTCGCGCAGCACCTCGCGCGAGTGCTCGCCGACGCGGGGCGCCGGTCCGCCGATGGCAGCTTGGTTGACCTCGAAGCGGGCTGCGGGCTTCGGCTGCCGCACCCGGCCGACCTTCGGCTGATCGAATTCCGCGATGATCCCGCGCGCCACCACCTGCTCGTTGTGGATGATTTCGCCGCGCCGCAGGATCGGCGCGCAAGGCACATCCGCAGCGTCCAGCCGCCCCAGCCATTCGGCGGTCGTGTGCTGGCCGATATACTCCGCCATCTTGTTGATGCGCGCCGTGGCGTTGACCGAACGCGCCGAAGGGGTCGCAAACCTGATATCGTTGGCAAGCTCGGGATCGCCGGACGCGTGGCAGAAGCCCTGCCATTCGGAATCGGAGATAGTGCCTGCCGTGATGAAGCCGTCGCTGGTCTTGAACACGAGATCCGGCCGGTCATTGGGATCGGCGGCAGCGGCCTCGGCTCCGACCACCGTGTACTGCATCATGCCCTCCGGCCAGAGGTATGAGATCATGGCATCGAGCATCGCGACCTGGATATGATCCCCCTGCCCGGTCTTCTCACGCGCGTAGAGCGCCGCCGCCACCGCCTGTGCGGTGAACACGGCGGTGGTCTTGTCGCACACGATGGTGCGGATCATTTGCGGGCGGTTAGTGACCGGCTGCGACTGGATATCGGCAAAGCCCGACAGGCCCTGAATGATCGGATCGTAAACGCGTTTCTTCACATAAGGTCCGGTCTCGCCGACGCCGCTGATCGATACGTAGATCAGGCGCGGATGTCGCCGGCGCAGCTCTTCGACGCCGAGGCCGAGGCGCTCCATGGTACCGGGCCGGAAGTTCTGCACAAGGACATCGGCTTGCGCGACCAGTTTGGCCAGCACCTCGCGCCCGGCCGGGCTCTTGACGTCGATAGAGAGCGAACGCTTGCCGCGGTTTGATGAGATGAACAGCGCGGAGAACTCGCCGTCCTTGTCGATGGTGGCCCGGCTGCGACGGGTGATATCGCCACCGATCGGCTCGATCTTGAGCACGTCGGCGCCCTGATCTGCGAGAAACATCGTCGCAAACGGGCCCGACACCACGCCGGTTAGATCGAGGACACGAACGCCGCCGAGCGGACCAGCCATTGCACTCTCCCTGGATCTTTTTTCTGCCAACGAGCCGAGGGTAAACTCTGGCTTACCGTCAGCCGTTCGCCTCAACGCGCACGGACTGCAACTCGGTAAACTAACCGGTCTTGGAAACGGGCTGCCGGGTCTGCTCGACGATCGATTCCTCGACGTCGCGGAGTTGGTCCTTGCCGAAAAACATCTCCTTGCCGACGAAGAATGTCGGCGAACCGAAGGCGCCGCGGGCGACGGCGTCATTGGTCAGATCGATCAGCTTCTTCTTGACGTCATCCTGCTGAGCGCGTGCAACAAGCCTGTCGATGTCGATTCCCGAGGAAGCAAATGCGGCCCGGAACACTTCGGGGTCGTCCATCTTCTTGGGCTCTTCCCACATGTGATGATAGGCGGCTCGGAAATAAGGTTCGAATACGCCTTCGAACTGGGCCGCGACGGCCCCGCGCATCAGCATCAATGTATTGACCGGAAAGAAGGAGTTTTGGCGAAATTTCGTGATGTTGTGGCGCCGGATGAACCGCTGGGTTTCGAGCGCTTGATATTCCGGCTTGTTCTTGATCCCGCGAAGCGAATCGAACGGCGACATGTTGCCGGTCGCCTTGTAGATCCCGCCGAGCAGGACCGGGACGTACTCGAATTTTACGCCCGTCCGCCGCTCGATCCCTGGGATGGCGACCTCCGCCAGATAGGCGTTCGGGCTGCCGAAATCGAACTGGAATTCAACCTTGAGGGTCATGACCGCTTTCTCCCGCAGAGCGTATTGGATGGTCAGGGACCGGCGATCCAATCGCGCGGCTTACCAATTCTCACTTCTACAGTTCTAAAATCGAACTGTCAAATTTGGCCGGATTTGTGCTGGTTTGACTAGCCTATCTGGTATTGTTTGAAATTCAGTACCTATCTAGAATGCTAGGGAAATGCGGCGACCTCGGCGGCGATTCGAGCGGGCCTTGCCGGGATGACTGGAGAGTACGGATGAAGTGGAAAGAACTGGAGGAAGAGCCGTGTTCGATGGCCCGAACCATCGGCGTAATCGGCGACCGCTGGACGCTTCTGATCCTGCGCGAATGCTTTCTGCGCACGCGGCGCTTTGAAGGATTTCAGTCGGCGCTCGGAATTACACGCCATCTGCTCGCCGAGCGGCTGAAGAAGCTGGTTCGGTTGGGCATCTTGCGCCGCATTCCCTATCAGGAAGCGCCCAAGCGTCACGAATATATCCTGACCCAGAAGGGCCTCGACCTCTATCCGATCATGATGGCGCTCGTGCATTGGGGCGACACTCACATGGTCGACGAGCGCGGCCGGCCGCTGTTGCACCAGCACCGCAAGTGCGGAAAGGATTTCGACCCGGTCATGGTGTGCTCTGAATGCGGCGAGCCGCTCCTGGCCAGGGAGGTTCATACCCATCCAGGGCCGGGCGCCCAAAGCCCCCGGATGATGGAGGCACCCGAAAAGCCGAAGGCAAAGGCCCGCCGCAGCGCCGCTTGAGCAGACCACCGGCGTGACGCGCGAAACGCATCCTCAGACTCGAATCACAGCCGCGTCGGGTTCGTTGCGGTGGAGACGGTCCGCTAGTAGAGCCCGGTGTTTGAGCACAGCACGTTGATTGACATAGGCCTTGTCAGTGATTTCTCCCGCGGCCAATGAGGGCGGATCCTTCAGCAGGGTGAACGAGCAGATTTTTTCGCTGCTTCCAACAGCCTCATTATATTCCTGCAGACGATGTCTCAGGAATTCGATCACTTTGGGATCGCAGGTCAAATCCGCAGCCGGCGCGTTCGATATCCGCGCCGCCTCGGTCGGATTCAGCCAGCACAGCAGCGCGCAGGCTTCACGGTTTTCTCCGGCAACGACAATGTCCAGCAGGACGCCGCGCGTTGCGGCCAGGATGGCCGCGCGCATATTGCCGATCGCAACCCACGTGCCGTTCGCGAGCTTGAAGTTCTCCGAAATTCTGCCCGTGAAACGCAGACCAAGCTCCGGCTTCTCGGGATCGATAAACGACACGGTGTCACCGATGCGATAGAACCCCTCCTCGTCAAAGGCCTTCTCGGTCAGATCGGCCCTGCCGAGGTAACCGGGGGTGACGTTGGGCCCCTTCACCCTGGCCTCGTACGTGTCGGAAACAGGAATCAGTTTCAGCTGTACGCCCGGAGCCGGAAGACCAATCTCGCCCGGCCGATCCGTTGCCCAATGCGTCGTGCTGATTGTCGGCGCCGTTTCGGTCGTTCCATAGCCCGACATCACCGGAATCCGCCGGCCCGTGATCGACGATGTCAGTCGATAAAGTTTTTCAAGCGTGCCTTGCGAGATTGCAGCCCCTGCGTAGCTCAATCGATCCAGCCGTTTGAAGATGCTCGCGCCGAGGGCCGCGTCGCTCTCGATGGCATCACACAAAAGATTGTAACCGGCGGGCACATTGAACATCGCCGTCGGCGAGATCTCCTTGAGGTTCGCCACCGACTTGTGAAAGAGCTGAGGCAGCGGCCGGCCGTCATCGATGTAGAGAGTCCCGCCGTTCTTGAGAATGCCGTGAAGAATGACGTTGCTGCCCATCGTATGGTGCCACGGCAGCCACTCGACCTGGACCGGCGCCTCCGGAGGCGACACGAGAAGGCCCCCCATTTGCAGGGAGCTCGCCATCATGCGGTGCGTGTTCAGCACGCCCTTTGGCAGGCCGGTCGAACCGGACGTGAAGAGGACTTTTACAACGGCGTCAGTCGAGACTGCACTCGACGCTTGCGCAAATCCTGTCCACTCCGTTCGATCCGTCAGGACGCGGAAAGGCGTCGTGTCCGGCGCGCCATCGACGCTGATCCAGGCCGCATCTGCCAATTCGGGAATGGAACGGGCCGGGGAAAAATCGCGTCCACTCTGAACGAAAACGAAGTTCGGACGCAGCACCTGTGCGATGTCCTTGAGACGCGCAAGGCCGCCGGGCATCAGCGTGTAGTTCGGCGATATTGGCGCCAGAATGACGCCTATCGACATCGCCGCAAAAGACATCACCGCGTTCTCGATGGAGTTACCCGAGAGCACGGCCAGCCTGTCGGCCGGCTTTGCGCCCATATCGATCAGGCTCTGGCCGACCGCCTGGACCTGCGACCATGCTTCGCCATAAGTGATCTCGCCCCATCCCCCATTGGCATTGCGTTGCGCGAGAAATATTCTGTCCGGAACCGCGCTTGCCCAGCGCGGCAGAAAATCGGTGACCCGCCAGTCGCATGGCCCTAATTCGAGCGGCGACCTCAATACGAGCGTGCCGTCGGTCCGGGGCTCGACGGAGAGTTCCCTTGGCGCAAACGTCAATGGCTTCGTCGACATCGAGAACGATCTCCTGAATCACCGCGGATGCGATAGAACGGGCGGGCTGCGCCAGAGTCACTCGGACCTGGCGTCCAGGACTTCTCCGAAGGCTTGCCACGTCGTGCCGGTCCAGCGCTGCAGCCGCATCTGCGTCCAGATCATGTTCTCGGTCTCGCTGGTGTTGACCTTGATCCCGGGCAACACGGTCGGAACGACGATGTCCTTCAGGTTCTTCGCCTGCGCCAGAATATTCTTCCGCGACAGATCATCACCGCATTGCTTGAGGATCTGCTCGAGCAGGACGCCTTGCTGATAACCGGTCAGATAGCTGCCGTTGGTGATATCGGCGCCCGTGAGATACTTGTCGAAAAATGCCCGGTAAGCCTGCATGCCCGGGTCACTCTTCCATGTCTCATCCAGGACATCCTTGTTGGTCGTCCCGACCATCACGCCGACCGATTTGTCGAGGCCGGCCGGTGCAAGCGTGCCTCCGACGGATCCGGACGGGAAATTGATGATCACGGTCGCCTTCCAGCCGATCACGGAGGCTTGCCGGATGGCCTGGGCCGCGAACTTCGGCGTGCCGGCGATTACCAGGGCTTCGGCACCCGAGCTCTTCAGATTGGTAATCTGCGAATCAATCGTCGGTTCGGTGACCTCGTAGGAAGCACTGACGATCTTGCGGTCGAAATCCTTGCCGAGAAACGCCTTGAAGGCAGCGAGGTAATCTTTGCCAAGATCGTCGTTCTGATAGAGGATGGCATACTTGGCGTTTGGCAGCGTCTTTGTCAGATATTTGGCGTAGATTTTTCCTTCGGTGTCGTAGCTGACCAGACCCGTGGTGATCAGCGGGTAATTGGTGACGTCAGTGAACTTGGACGAACCACTGACGATAGCGACACTCGGGACCCCCTTGGCCTTCAGGTATTTCGCAGTGGCCGAAATGCCGGGCGTGCCGAGCTGGCCGAACATGAACGACACTTCGTCGCTTTCAACGAGCTTGCGGACGTGCTCCACCGCCTTGGGAGGGCTATATCCGTCGTCATAGGCGATGTAGTTGATCTTGCGTCCGTTGACGCCGCCGCGGTCATTCAAGGCCTGAATATAGGCCATGAGTCCCTTGCCCACGAGACCGATCGATGATGCCGGGCCGCTGAACGGAAAAACTCCGCCGATCTTGATCTCGGTGGCAGAGATTCCCGGCTCGTCGGCGGCCAATGCGGGTCCGCTCAACAATAGAGCCAGGGCCGCGAGGATCTTCCATCTCACCAACATTGCTCGTCCTCCCAAACGTGCACCCCTTTTCGGGTGTGCGGCTTTGTTTTGTTGCGCCAGCGCCGGCTCGTCGCGGCCTTGCGAAGAGGCATCGCGCTGAACGGGTCCAGCCGTAAATCCGGCACGTCGCTGCCGTTGCGTTCGGCCGTCTTCTCCTCCTAGGATACAGTTCTTTTTTTGAACCCGTCAAGCGATTAGATCGTCATCGACCGGTCCACGCGTGACGGGGCCTGTCTGAACAAAGTCAGTATTGCAGCCCTTATGGGTCACGGGTGGTTCGTTGCACCCTCCAGACCTTCACCCTATAGTCACTTCCGTTTTTGAACTAACGGGGAGAACGCAAATGCGCAAAGCAGGGATACACAATTTTCCGGCAATCGATCGTGTCGTTTACGGCAAGGCTGCGTCTGAGGCCTTGAACGATGAAGCGGTGCGACTTGATGCCAAACGCGTCTTCCTGATCGTCAGCCGCACCTTGAACACCAGGACCGACGAGATCGAGAAGATCCGGCGCGCGCTCGGCGGCAGACATGTCGCGACCTTCGATGGAATCGCAGAGCACACCACGCGCAAGCAAGCCGCCGAGGTTGCCCGTCAAGCCAAGGACGCCGGAGCCGACCTGGTCGTAGCCGTCGGCGGAGGCTCGGCGATCGACCTCGCCAAGATCGTCATCATGGCGATGGAACATGACATCCCCGACGAAGCGGGTTTTGATCCATTCCCGATGGACCCTGGGGTCACCGTCTCACCATTTCGATCGCCCAAAATTCGACAGATCGCGGTCCCGTCGACGCTGAATGGCGGCGAGTACAATGCAGCAGCGCTTGTCACGGATGAACGCAACAAGCTGAAGCAGATTTTCTTTCATCCCCGGATGATGCCGGTGGCGATCATTCTCGACCCTGCCCTCACGGTTCATACGCCTTCCAAGCTGTGGATGGGATCGGGAACCCGCTCGATGGATCACGGCATCGAAGCATTGTGCTCACCCGCCGGCACGCCGCTCGCCGACGAGGTGGTCCTGGCTGGCATCCGCACCCTGCGCGAGGGAATGCTCCGGACCTTGCACCAGCCTGATGATCTGGAGGCGCGCCGACTGTCTCAATATGGCGCGTGGCTCGCGGCTTTCGGCCTGCAGGCGCGGGTCCCGATGGGAGCCAGTCACGGCATCGGCCATGTCCTTGGCGGGACCTTCGGCGTTCCGCACTACTATTGCACACCGGTCATCATGCCGAGCCTGCTTCGCTACAACAAGGCGTTCACTGAGGATGCGCAGCAGCGCCTGGCGATGGCCCTTGGCGAGCCCGGTATGGAAGCCGCCGCCGCCTTCGCGCAATTCACCAAGAAACTTGGATTGCCCGGCCGTCTTGCCGACGTCGGGATTGGCGAAGACAAGTTTGACCAGATTAGCAAGATTGCAATCAATCATCGCTTCGTCCAAGCCAATCCGCGGCCATTCAAAAGCGAAGCTGACATCCTCGATCTGCTGCGAATGGCTGCTTAGCCGTGCGCGGCGTGCAATTCGACGGCATCGAATCCCCGGCGCTTAGCCACAGGCGCCGCATCCGCAAAAGCGCGAATGGCGTCCGCGATTTCCTCTTCGCCCATCGGCTCGCCGAACTTCTTCTCCGGTGGCGAAAGACCGGACGGACTTTCGTAAGCACCGGGAGCAGACCAATCCTGAGCGCGCGTGCGAACGGCGCCAATATGCCGTAGCTACGGTGCCATCGGCCCGCCGGCGTGCACCTCGTCGATGACACGCCGCCACCCAGCTAGTTCCCGGCGGGCGTGCTAACGCGCGACGTCTCCAGTCGGAATTCCGCCAGGAGAGAATGAAATTGCGCCGAGTGTCCCGCGTGAACTCGCTATAGCAGCTTGTCCAATGTTATCGGCAGGTCGCGAATACGACGGCCTGTCGCATTGAAGATGGCGTTTGCTACCGCCGCGCCAACTCCTGTGATACCGATCTCGCCGATGCCACGTGCGCCCATCGGGGCGTGCGGATCGGGTCACTGAGCGCACCGCTGCATGGGGAATGAAGCCGAGAACGCTATCGCCAAGCGTGCTGACGTCATGGTCCATCACATGTAGGAAGAGGCCCTGCAGATCGGGAATGTCGCCGGGCTGGTGAAAGGCCATGATCTGGCGGTGGCCATCGCCGACGATCTTTGATCTCAGGATAGAGCCATCAACGACAAGGCAGCATGCCGAAGGTCGGTCTCCGAGAGAAACGACCGGTTGACCGCCAGCCATCCGCTTCACCGTGATTGGTAGATCACGGATAGCGACCTCGTCCTCTTCGTCAATTTCGGTGCTGACCCGCAACCGCTTCAAGAAAGGTTCGAAAATTTCCGCGTTGTTCATCGTTAGCTCCGGTCGGCAAACGAGTTTTGTCAATTTCGTTCCAACCCGGACCACTAGCTATTGTCTCACGCGAAGCAGAGGGACTGCCGCCAATTCCGACCCTCAGCGGAACCACACGGGAACGGCGTCAACTCATCTCGACGCGAAGCCTTGGCGCGAAACTTGACGCGCAACTCTCACTTCGAATGCTTCGGTGCGCTGCTTTGCTGGAAGTGCTCAGCGCCTGATATCTCCACCCAGGCATGTTTCGACTGTTCAAAAACCGAGCGGATGGGCGCCGGGTAGTTCGGAACCGCGATCGCGCCCACGCCAACGCCGATCATCGCAGGCAGATTGTCCGCCTTCCAATAGACCGTCGAACCGCACTCGGGGCAAAAATAGCTGCGGACCTTGCCGCCGCTTGCGGCTGTCCGGACGTACTCCTTCGGCGTTCCCGAGATCGCGACGCCCTCCGCCGGATAGAACGCACCGACGCCGAACGGCGCGCCGGTTCGACGCTGGCAGTCAATGCAGTGGCAGGCGACGACGAGGCCGGAAGGTCCGGGAAGCGACAGCGCGAGAGCGCCGCACCTACATTGGGCATCGATCATCGAGACACTCTCCTTGCTCAGTTGACCGCAGCGCTTGCCCACTCGCACGCTCTCAGCATCGTATCCCGCCGTCAGATAATTGCTCCAGCGCCCACAGCCCGAGGCTTTTGTCGCGCCAGCCGCCACCACCCTCCTCGCAACGCTCGTTGATCAGCGCGCGCGGTGGCGGCCAGTCGAACGGCGCCTTCTCCATGTTCAACGCCCGCCAGTCGCCGTCCTCGCAATCGCGATTGTCTTCCCATTCGGGAAACGTCGTGACCAGCAGGAAACGCGCTCCGCTGGCGCGAAAGTTCGCGATGGCGCGGACGATATGGTCGAAACTCAAATGCACCAAGCAGTCCCGGCACAGCACCACATCGGCGCGGGGGAGCGCATCGCGCGTGATGTCGGCAAGGAGAAACCGGCCTGACAACTCGCCGCCAGCCACGCGCTTGCGATTTTCCGCGATGAGCGACGGCACGATATCGACGCCGGTGTAGTCGAGATCCAGCTTGATGCGACCGATCCAGCCCGCGTCGCCGCAGGGCGCATCGAGCAGCGAGTGTGCGCCGAGCCGTTGCAGCAGTGGTGGAAGCATCTCGCGGATCGCTGCGGTCGCGGGATCCTCCGAGCCGAGGCCCGACACCGAACTGGCCGCGCCCCACAAATTGGTCTGCTCGATCCGCTCGAACCGCGCGGCAAGGTCGAGGCCCGCGAAATTGTCGCGGTCGGCGGCGAACCGCTCATGGGCGAGCACGGGTGGACGCTTGGAGATCATCGGGCGGACCTCAAAACAAGATTCCGTCGCGAACACACTAGCAGTTCAACTGCGCCTTCGAAATCGCAGGCCTCGTCCCTTAAGCCGGCTTCTGCCACTCCATGACGTGGAAAAATGGTACCCGGCGATGACGGGCAATTCTGTCGGGATCCCCGCCCGTAGGCTGCGGCTCAGCGAACAGGCGCAACTGAAGTCCGTGATCGAGCAGCAGCGTCATGTAGGTGCTGAGCGGACGATGCCAGTTCTGAACTCGGATGCCGCGCCAAGTCACCCAGGTCGGCCGCTCGTCCATGTAGTGATCGATGGTGAAGCGCAGGGCGCCATCACCGTCACGCGTCCAGCCGTTGGGCGGACCGGCCGTGTTGAAGCTGGTGAGGTTCGCGATCAGCAGCGTACCACCCGGCCGCAGCGCTGCCACCATCTTCACGATAGCTGCAGCCAGATCGGGCATGTCGATCAGGCTGAGATAGCTCACGACGAGGTCATAGGAGGCATCCACCTCCATTGTCTCGGCTCGGCCGAGCCGGTAGTCGCCCTGCGGGTCCAATTCCATGGCACGCGCGAGCAGCGCTTTGGTTGGATCGACGCCAGTGGTGCGGATGCCCGCGCGCTGCATGATCCGACAGAAGCGCCCCTCCCCGCAGCCGACGTCGAGGGCATTGCGGAAGCCTCGCCCTTCGATCCGCGCCCGCATCGGCGCGTCCAGCACAAAGCGGCGGCCATAGTCGCCGTCCTCGCCCTGCTCGACGATCCAGGCGGCCGCGGACGCGGCCCAGCCGTCGCTGACATCCTCGTTCATGGGTCGACCTTCGGGAATGCACGTTGGCCGCGCGTGTCGCGGGCGCGGCTACTGATCATAGATTGGATCAGAGTTCAACATGAGGTAGATTGCAGCACCGATGCGCCCCACCATCAAAGAAAAGGCCAGGATCGCCGCCGGCGCGGCGGCGGCCGTCGTCCTGACGGCCGTACTGTTCGCATTCGCAATGGCATTTCTGCTGGCGCGATGAGTGCGCAACGCGGCGGACGGATGCCGCCGCGTTGACTCAGGCGGCGCGCACCGTGTGGAGGAATTTCCCGACTTCATCCTTCAGCCGATTGCTGTCGGTCGCCAGCATCTTGGCGGTGGAAAGCACCTGCGAGGAGGCCGAGCCGGTCTCGGCCGCACCGCGCTGCACGTCGGCGATGTTGGTGGAGACCTGCTGGGTGCCGTGGGCGGCCTGCTGCACGTTGCGCGAGATCTCCTGGGTGGCGGCGCCCTGCTCCTCGACGGCCGCGGCAATGGTCGACGACACTTCGGAGAGCCGCTCGATCGTCGCGGAGATGTCGCGAATCGCGTTGACAGATTCTTGGGTCGCGGTCTGGATGCCAGAAATTTGCTGGCTGATCTCGCCGGTCGCCTTGGCCGTCTGCTCGGCCAGCGTCTTCACCTCGGCGGCAACGACGGCGAAGCCGCGGCCGGCCTCGCCGGCACGTGCCGCCTCGATCGTGGCGTTGAGCGCCAGGAGGTTGGTCTGGCCGGCAATGGTGTTGATCAGCTCGACGACGTCGCCGATGCGCGTCGCCGCAACCGAGAGCTCGCTGACGCGCACCGTCGTGGTGCGGGCCTGGGTGACGGCCTCGCCCGCCATCCGCGCGGATTCCTGCACCTGCCGGCTGATCTCGTTGACCGAGGAGGACAGTTCTTCCGTAGCGGTCGCAACCGACTGCACGTTGCTGGTGGCTTCACCCGAGGCGACCGCGACGACCGAGGTCAGTTCCTGTGCACGCTGCGCGGTGGTGGCCAACGTCGAGGACGACGCTTCGAGCTCGGTGGACGCCGAGCCTACCGTCTCGATGATCTCGCCGACCGCACGCTCAAAGCCGTCGGCAAGGTTGACCATGTCGCGCTTGCGCTGATCGGCGGCCTGCTTCTCCACTTCGGCCTGCGAAGCCTTGAGGCGCTCGACTTCGATGCCGTTGGTTTTGAAGATTTCGACCGTCTTCGCCATGTCGCCGATCTCGTCGCGGCGGTCCTTCTCGGGCACTTCGGTCTTGAGATCGTTGCGGGCAAGGCCCTCCATGGCGAGCTTGAGGCGGGCAATCGGCCGTGACATCGCATTGAGGCCGATGAACAGCGCGATCGCGATCCCCAGGATCAGGCCGCCGGCGCTGACGCCGATCACGGTCCAGGTTGCGGATCTGGCGTCGCGGTTGATGGCGTCCTTGCGCTTGGCGACCGCCTGTGCGGTCTCGCCCACGAACTGGGCAATGCGCCCCAGCGCCGCATCCATCACCGGATCGCACTCCTTGTGCGCACGTTCGGATGCCTTGGCGTTCTCTTCCGGGCTGCTTGCGAGCGAGCCTGCCTTCAGCACCGGATCGCAGCCGGCGAACACGGCTTTCAACTGGTCGCCGATGCTCTTGATCTGGCTTGCGCGCGCGGGATCGTCCTGCTCGGCTGCCTCGAGGTATTGGCGGATTTCATCGCGGTTCTGGGTCGCGGTCTTGAGACGGTTGGCGTTGCCCGCCTCCGTCGCCTCGGTGAAGACCGCATAGAGCGCAGCATGATAGGTCTCGGCGCGGCGCTGGGCCCGAGTCAGGTTGAGCGCTGAGGATTGTGCTGCGGAAAGCTCGGCGAAGCCATCGACGGTTGCCGAGAGCTCGCGCGTGCCGAAGCCGGCGACGGCGACCATGGCAAAGCCCATCACGGCCACGATCAGCGCGACCTTCCACACGATTTTCAGATTGTTCAAAACGCTCATTGCAGCCGCCCCAGTGATTTTCTGCCGATGCATATTCCCAGCACCGTGCATTGGAACCAGCTGACGTTAAGATTTGATGCCAAATGTCCCGGGTAGTCTTACGGAAAACTAACTATTTGGGCTTCCGCCGTAAGCTTCGCGTAAGCTTCGGCCTGTTCCGGGGTGCGAGCCGGGCGTGGAATGCCGGAACCGGTCGCCGGTGTCCTCCGTTGTCGGCCCATGCGGATCAGGGAAGAAAACCGAAACATGTTTCTGCTGGCCGCGGTGACGCTGTGCTGTAGCGCCTTGGCCGCGGCAATTGCGCTCTTCGAACCGGCTCCGGCAAAGCGGCAGGCTGAAACGGCGGCGATCGACGTGGCCGCTCCGACGCCGGTTCGGGTGGTCGGGGCTCCGTTCCGGCCCAACCTCAATCCGCGGGAGCGCTAGCCCTCACCCCGGCGAGACGTCGGCACCTTCCTCGGGACGGCGTTTGGCGCGGGCCAACTCCTCAACCAACGCGATCACCTCCGCCCGTTTGTCGGCCGGCAGCGACAGGAACGCGCGGACGAGCCTCAAGCCCTCGGCTTCGGCTGAATGATCTGCTTTGGCATCCATTCCCCACTGTCGAGCGGCCGGGAAAAATATGCAATCCCCCTCCCAACACCTTCTTGATTCGGCCGGCCAGCTTTGCTGGAATAGCTCCAACAAGGGTGCACCATGAAGTGGATCACGGAACGCGACGCGCTGATCGCGCAGACAATGGCCTTCGTCCAATCGGTAAGCGGCAAAAGGGCTGACTTGCATCCACCGGAGATCCCGATGGCGACAGTGGCCGCGTCGGTCCAGATCGTCCCCGTCAACGCCGTCGTCGAGACCGAGCCACTTCAGGCCGCTCCGCCGCAGCCCCTACCTCTCCCGCCGCCGCGGGTGGCGAGCCACGACGTCCGCACCGAGATGCAGGCCCGCATCGCCAATTTCCGCAAGCATCAGGAGCGGTTCGAGCGCGAGCGCGAGGAATATTGCGCGGCTACCCTGACTAAACTGCGCGCCGCTATTCGCGACGCCTCCACACGTCCACCGGCTGACAAGTAAAGCCGGATCTCCCGTCGCTGGCCTAAAGCCAGGACCACACCAGCCAGAGATTGGCCGCGCAGGCGCCGAACAGGGCCAGCGTGAGGGGCAACAGCATGTGCCCGCAGGAGGTTTTCAGGTCCGTCGACATGGCCGAAAACATCCCCTGATTCCGCCAAATGAGTCCCGGGGATTCTTTTTTCCGGGATTCAGGACTCGTTAAGGACTCAGGGCCCGGCAAGGGCTCAGGGGCCCGTCGCCCCCGATCACGGCCGCGTGATCAACCGGCGAGCGGAACCCTCTCATCGCAAAGTCGTTAATGCGGTTTCCGGGAGCGGGAAGAATGCCCTACGCCCTGTTCTGCAACGATGCCCAGATCAGCAAAGCCTATCCTGACGAGTCCGACGTCTGGAGGCTCGCGCAGCGAAGTGGCCTCGTCGTGGACGTATCCGCGGATGACAACCGCCCCGGGCCACGCCGGGTGCTCGACAACGACTACGAGATCAAGCCGTGCCGGGCCGCACAGGGCGAGGACCCGGCCCGGAACAAGGCGGAGGCCGATCGCCAAGCGAGGATGGAGCTTGAGCTGAATTCCTAAAGACGGATCGAAGCTGGGAACCAGAGCTCGGGAAAAGCTCAGGGCGTCGCGGTCGCGAGCGAGGCCTGCTCGCCCGCCAGAGCCACACAGGCCTTCCGGCGATGCAGCCCGCGGATCGCGCCGGTGACCTTCAGCACCTTGCCGGAGGAGCAAGAGGCGTCCTTGACGAAGGCTACCTCATAGGGTGCCAGCATCAGAGGCTCGGATTTGAGGATTGTTTGGGCAGCGCACGGCAAACTGACGAAGCACGAGAGCACCACAGCCGACACCAAGATACGCATGTCCGTCGTCCCACCAGCCCGGTAATTCTCATATAACGCGTTCCGGCGCGCGAGTTCCGTAAGCTGCAAAAATTATTTTTGCTTTACCCGAGCTCCATGACGCGCGTGAGAAAGCGCGCGCCAAAACGTTTGCTTGCAAATGACGCGCCAGATGGTTGACGCAATGCAAACGACAGAAGGCTGGCAACCAGAACCCGGCAAACGAAAGGCCGGCGGGAGTCGGCCTTTGTCAGATCGTGGTCGTTGGTGGCGTGTCAGTAGCGAGACGCTGCCGGACCGCCCCAGCCAAAGCGGTAGTTCACGCCGACCTTGACGGTATGCTCATCCTCCCGGCCGCGGACGCCGACAACGTCGACCGGACCGGAGGTGATCGTCGTGCTGCCGAAGTTGTAATACTGGTACTCGGCCTTGGCCGACCAATTCGGCGCGAACATGTATTCGAGGCCAGCGCCAACGGTATAGCCATCCTTGCTGTTGCCGGTGGCGGTGAAGGGCTGCGGGACGCCGGCAATATTGACGCCGAGGCCGCCGTTGCGCCAGGCATAACCGCCCTTGGCGTAAAGCAGCGCCGGACCCCAGGTGTAGCCAATGCGGCCGGTCACCGAGCCGAGCTGGTCGGTATTGGAGGTCACCTGCGTGCCCAGCGGGAACGTGGCACCGCTGTTATTGGTCGGCAGCCAGGAATACTGGGCCTCGACACCCATGACCCAATTGGGCGCGAACTGGTAGTCGAAGCCGCCCTGGACACCGCCGAGGAAGCGCGCGTCGCTCGACTGGAAGCTGCTGTCGCCGGCAAAGGCGCCGCCGACATGGCCGCCGATGTAGAAGCCGGTCCAGTTGTAGATCACCTGCGGCGGCGTGTAGGCCGGAGCCTTGGTGTAGGTGCGCGCCTGCATGTCGGCTGCGGCAGCGGGCGCGGCCAGCGCAAGCAGGGCAACCGCACCCAGCAAAATCCTCTTCATGATCATCCCCGTTCTTTCAAATTCGACACTCAGGAAACAACGTGGCGTGAATTGGGTTGCTTCGAGGCGATGCCGGAACGTTGATCGTTCGTGACTGTGACGGAGCGGCAACAACGCGATTTTGTTCCGTCCCGCAGGCTCGTGCCGACGGTTTTTTTTCGTCGGAAACAGAACCCGCCGTAACGATTAGTCGCGACGCAAAACCACTCCGTTCAAAGCTCCCCGAAATGTGATCCGGCAGCTCCGGCGGGCTTTGTTCTATCACCCAGCGATGAAGGTGGGCTTTGCGCTACCGCGTCATCTTTTCAAGTTCCGGAAAGGGTACGTAAACCGCGCCCGCGCACAGCTCGCTGGCACGATCGACGACGCGGTCCGCCCGACCGTTGACGAAGATCACGGCGCGCTCCCTCATGGCCTTGTAGGTGCCGTCGGTCTCGCGTGGGGTGAAGTGGAGGCAGCTAACGTAGAACTGCCGGCCGCCGACCTCGCGCTGCGCCGGCTCGGCCATGCTGGCGTCACGCACGCCGACGGGATTGTTCAGATAGCTGCGCATCAAGGCCAGCGTGTCGCCACGGAAATTATCCGGGAACGGTTGTGGACCTCCGGCCTGGGCCCCGTCCATCAGGGTTGGACGGTCACCGTCGCTGCCGAAACATCCCGTGAGCGCCAGCGGCAGTGCCAGCATCAACGCCAAGCTCACTGCGCGTTCCGCTCGTCGCCGCACTGCCTACGCTCTCCGCTCGATCAGTCTCGGAGACGTTCCAGCCCCAAGGTTGCAATGATGCAGGTCTACAGGTGTTTTGCCCGACGAGTCAAACAGATTCGTAAAATCCGCAGATGAGCCCACCCCTTAAACCATTGATTTATCTACGACCCGCTACTGTGCATGGGGTTGTTTTCGAGGTTTTGTTTGCGGCCACCAAACCTGGGACGTTGCTCGCGGGCTTCAGCATGGTCGTACCGGCCCGCCGCCAGCACCTCGAGCTTTCGCGCAAGGCGTGACGAACGGGCCGGGTCTGAATTCCTCACGCGGCGGCTGGGGCAATGCTAGGACGCCGCCGCGCAGGATCAGTGGTTAGCTGCGCTTGTCCATCGTCGCCGGCTTGGTCACGTCCGGCTGCGTCGTCAGCGACTTCTTCGCCGACAGATGCTTGTGGTGGTGGCGATGCGTGCGCACGGTCTTGTGCGCGTCCGGTGCGACTGCGGCGTTGGCGTTCATCGCCTTCGACTTCGCGTCCACCTTGGCGTCGGCCTTGACGTCCGAAGCCTTGACGTCTGAAGCCTTGACGTTGGCCTTGAGGCCGGCGTCGGGTTTCGCCGCGGTGGTCGACACCTTGGTCTGGCTCTGGTCTGCCTTGATCACCGGCGTGGTCGTCGTGATCTTGCCGGTCTCGGCTGCGAAGGCCGGGGCTGCGATTACGGAAGCTGCGAGCAAGGCTGCGGAAATGGTCTTCAACATGGTTGGTCTCCTCTCCTCTTGGAAGGATCTTGAGGCGGGCGCCCTCTCGCCAACCCTTTGATCGTAGGTGGAGCCTAGGGGGCACGCACTGAACCCAATCTGAAGCCCGCAGCAGGCTCCCGTTCATCTGGATGACACGTTTGTCATCCGTCCGCAGGGCGAATAGGCCAGGATGCCGGGAATGTTTTCGCCTGATGGGTGTTCCGGTCTTTGGGCAATCGTGTAGGATCGCCACGTTCCATACCGGAGAACTTAGATGCGCAAACTCTCAACGCTTCTTGTGCCGGGACTTGTCGCCATGACATTGGCGGCCGGGCCGGCTCTGACCAGCGCCTATGCCGCGGGTGGCGACACCCCCTCGTCGCCGCCGGCCTCGGACACCTCGACCAAAAAGGGCAAGAAGAAGAGCTCCTCCATCAGCGATCCGAAATTCCTCGCCGCCTATCGCACCGCCTACACCACGATCTACGACAATCACGACTACACCGGCGCGATCGGCCAGCTGAAGTCGCTCAAGCGCGACGACGTCGCCGACGTCGCCAATCTGATCGGCTACTCCTATCGCAAGCTCGGCGACTACCAGTCGTCGAAGGTCTACTACGAGCTCGCGCTGAAGGACGATCCGAACCACGTCCGCACCTGGCAGTATTATGGCCTTTGGCAGCTCGAGCAGGGCAATCGCGAGCAGGCGCAGTATCACCTCAACAAGCTCGCCTCGCTCGCCGGCACCGACAGCTCCGAATATCGCTCGCTCGCCGCCGCGCTCGACAAGCCGACCGGGGCGACCCTCGTTTATTAAGAACATCGCATCTTCGAACGAAGCGAACGGGCACAACCGCAGGGTTGTGCCTGTTCTGCGTTCTCGGCTAGCTTGCCCACCAATCCTCCCCTCGCAAATCGGTGCGCAATGGACAAGTGGCTGCGATCCGCGATCGACTACATCGGCTCCTGGATCGAATTCCAGCACACCACAATCCAGCAGCCCGGCGTCGTCATCGCATTCGCCCATCGCGGCGAAATCGTCGCCGAGCACGCGTTCGGCCTCGCCAATCTCGACACCGGCGAGAAGCTCACCCCGCGCCACCGCTTCCGCATTGCCTCGCACTCGAAGAGCTTTACCTCGGCCGGCATCATGAAGCTGCGCGAGCAGCGCAAGCTGCGGCTCGACGATCCCATTGGCCAATATGTCGCCGGCATGCATCCGCGCGTCGCGGAAACGACGATTGCGCAAGTGCTCTCGCACAGCGCGGGACTGACGCGCGACGGCGCCGATTCCGGCCAGTTCATCGACAGCCGTCCCTATCTCGAAGCGAGCGAGCTGCTCGCGGAATTGAAGCTGCCGACCGCAATCGAGCCGGGCACACGCTTCAAATATTCCAACCACGGCTTTGGGCTGATCGGTCTCGTCATCGAGGCCGTGACGAAGGAGCCTTACCGCGCCTGGATGAAGCGCGAGATCATCGAGTCTGCGGGCCTGCGCGAGACCGAGCCGGACGCGCCGCTTCCCAAGGGTGCGCCGTTCGCGCGCGGCCACACACGAAGGGTGCCGTACGGAGAGCGTTGCGTCATTCCCGGCGACAATCCCGCGCACGCGATGGCCTCCGCCACGGGCTTCGCCGCCACCGCCGCCGATACGGCGCGCTTCTTCGCGCAGCTCGCGCCCAATGCGAAAAAGAGCCTGCTGTCGGTCGCAAGCCGCCGCGAGATGACGCGACATCATTGGCGCATCCCGCAGAGTTTCGAGGCCTATTACGGCTTGGGTATCGGCGCCGGCAAGCTCGACGGCTGGGACTGGTTTGGCCACGGCGGCCATTTCCAGGGCTATATCTCCCGGACCTGCTCCATCCCCGCCTGCGAGCTCGCGATCAGCATCATCAGCAACTCCATCGACGGCGCGGCGCCGTTCTGGATGGACGGCGCGATGCAGATCCTGCGCGTCTTCCAGTCCCGTGGTGCACCCGACCGGCGCGTGCGCGACTGGACCGGCCGCTGGTGGACGATCTGGGGCGCGACCGATCTGGTACCCGCGGGCAACCGCGTGCTGGTCGCCAATCCGCAGTTCAACAACCCGTTCATGGATGCCGGCGAGATCGAGGTCACCGGCCGCGACACCGGCAAGCTTGCCTGGGCCGCTGGCTACTCGAGCCACGGCGAGCCGGTGCGCCGCGTCCGCGACAAGCGCGGCAAGGTCAGTGACGTCTGGATCGCGGGCGCCAACATCAAGCCTGCGGCCGTCGTGGCGCGCGAGATCGCGCGGAAATACAAGCCGCGCAAGCGCCGGCCTACTCCCGAATGAGAGTCTCGACCTCGCTCCGAAGGGCCTGGCGAGAGCCGTCCCGCGAATAGAACATGTGGCCGCCGGGATAGACCACGAACTTGACCCGCTGTGTTGCGAAGACCGGCAACTGGTCGAGCACGCGCTTCGATCCGAAATAGGGCGTGGCGAGATCGAACAGGCCATGCGCGACCAGCACGCTCAGCTTCCGATCCGTGGCGAGAATCTGGCGCAGCTCGGAGACCGACTGCGGCGGATTGATGCCGCGGCCGAAATCCCAGTGACCCTCGACGGTGCCGTTCAACACCTCGTAGGAGCCATCGGGCCGCCAATTGAGCTTGTGTGTCAGCAGGTCAACCGCGGCACTCGTCAGCGGCGCCTGCAGCGCATCGCCGGAGGGATCACCGAACCGCGAGCTGCTCGAATCCGGATAGGGATCGAAGCCGCGCACCGAGGCATCGTAGCGCCCCGTGACCTTGCCGTTCTTGCGGTCGAGCTCGCGGCGGAATTCGCCGACGTCGAAGCGGCCGGCAAGCCGGCGGCTCACCGCCTGGTCGATGCCAGTGAGCTCGGCGACCTTGTCGGCAAGACGAGTGGTCGCCTCCTTGTCCGCCTCGCCCTTGACGAGGTCGGCCAGGAATTCGCCGCGCGCATAAGCCTCGACGTCGGCGAGATCGGCGCGCTTGACCGGGCCTTTCGCCTCGCGCGTCACCGCGACATAGCTCGGCAGCGTCGCGACATATTGCAGGAGGCTGGTGCCGGTGAACTCGCGGAAGTCCAGGAGCGGCGACACCAGGATCAATCCCCTGACGCCGACGCCGTGCTGGAGCTGCAACTGGCGCACCACCTTCGGCCCGCGAATCCCGCCATAGCTTTCGCCGGCGACGTATTTCGGCGAGGTCAGCCGGTCGTGCTTCTCGAGCCAGCGGCGGATCACCAACGCGATCGAATTGACGTCACCGTCAACGGAGTAGAACGATTTGCGCGCGTCATCATTGCTCGCGACAAAGCGGCTATATCCGGTGCTGACGGGGTCGATGAAGACGAGATCGGTGAAATCGAGCCAGGTCTCCGCGTTAGGCTTCACTTCGGGTGAGGCGGACGGCGACAGCGCTTCGCCATCGAGCGGCAGCCGCCACGGCCCGGCCGCGCCGAACTGGAGCCATGCCGACGACGCACCGGGCCCGCCGTTGAACAGGAACGTCACGGGGCGCGTCGCCCGGTCGGCGCCGTCGAGCTCATAGGATGTATAGGCGATGTCGGCCACCGGCTCGCCCTTGCCGTCGAACACGCGGATCGATCCGGCGGTCGCTGCGAAATTGAGGGTGCGGCCGGGAAGATCGAGCGTGTGCTTCGTAGTCGAATCCGACGGAAGACGGTGCGGCTCGGCGGCTGACGATGAATTCTGCGACGCGCTTTGTGCGCCGCCGCGACCGGCCTTCTGTCCGGCTGCCGCCGCCTCGGAGCGCGGCTGCGGCGGATCGTCGGCGCGCGCCAATCCTGCGAGCGCGAATGCGGACACTGCCAGCACCAAGGTCGCGCGGCGGAGCGCCGGCATAGTCGTGGCCATGGTCGTTCTCCCTGCCCGGCGACGACACCGGTGCGGACCGCAAGGCTAGCGCGGAATTACGACGGTTTGGGGGATCATCGCTCTGGTGGTGCCTGAAGAGCCGGGTTGGGCACAAACCGACCCGGTTTCGTCCTCAAACCGGAATGGGCAGTTGCCGGTCTGCTGTGAAGGCGGTCATCCTCGACAATCCCGGTCGAGATCGTTAGACGAGCCCGGCGGAACTTTCTCCAGCCAGCGGCCCTGCCCGGAAGCCATGACCAAGCCAGCGCGATACGACCGGATCGCCTTCGTTGCCAGCCCGAGCAGCGAGGCGCAAGCCGCCTTCGGCCAGCTCACCAGGGACTTCGGCAATTGCGATCCGAAGGACGCCGACATCGTGGTCGCACTCGGCGGCGACGGGCTCATGCTCCAGACGCTGCATCAGCACATGCATACGGGCAAGCCGATCTACGGCATGCACCGCGGCACCGTCGGCTTCCTGATGAACGAGTACTCGACCGTCGATCTTCGAGCCCGCCTCGAGGCGGCGCAGGAATCCGAAATCCACCCCCTCCTGATGCGCGCGACCGACGCCAACGACCGTGTTCACCTGCATCACGCCATCAACGAGGTCGCCCTGTTCCGGCAGACCTACCAGGCCGCGCGCCTGCGAATCCTGATCGACGAGCGCGAGCGCATGTCCGAGCTGATCGCCGACGGCATCATGGTGGCAACGCCGGCCGGCTCGACCGCCTACAATCTGTCCGCCCAGGGACCGATCCTGCCGATCAACGCCGCGCTCCTCGCGCTGACGCCGATCAGCGCCTTCCGCCCGCGACGCTGGCGCGGCGCGCTGCTGCCGAACACGGCTTATGTCGTGATCGAGGTGCTTGAGGGCGACAAGCGCCCCGTGGCGGCAGTCGCCGACCACGACGAGGTGCGCGACGTCCGCCGCGTCGAGGTGCTGTCCGACAGGACCATCTCGATGCGCATGCTGTTCGACCCCGGTCACAGCCTGGAAGAGCGTATTCTGCGCGAGCAGTTCGGCTCCTGAGCCGCCTCGCCGGACTGCCGATCGCAACCCTTCATTAACCCCCGGCGAGATATGGTTAACGAAAGTTGACCGCTCCGGCCCGGGCTCCATGTTCCGCATCGATTTCAACAAGCTGCGTTTCCTTGTCTGCGACGACAATCCGCACATGCGCCGCATCCTGCGGACGCTGCTGCATTCCTTTGGCGCACGTGAAGTCTACGAGGCCGAGGACGGCGCCACGGCGCTGGAAATGTACAGCCATTACGTGCCCGACATCGTCATCACCGACTGGGCGATGCCGATCTTCGACGGGCTCGAGCTGGCGCAGATGATCCGGCAGCCGGAATCCAAGGGCAATCCTTACGCGCCGATCATCATGCTGACCGGCCATTCCGAGAAGCGCCGCGTCACCGTGGCGCGCGATGCCGGCGTCACCGAATTCCTGGCCAAGCCGATCTCGGCCAAAGGACTCTACCAGCGCATCCTCAACGTGGTCGCCAGTCCTCGCCCCTTCATCAAGACCAAGACCTATTTCGGCCCGGACCGGCGCCGCAACATCAACTCCGCCTATATGGGCCCCGAGCGCCGCGTCGGCGAAAAGCACGAGGTGCTGCAGCAGCCCTCGCTGCTCGACAAGGCTCGCTCTTCCATCTAGCGCGCAACGTCTCTCACGATCGAGGCCGATATCATGGCGAAGAACAGCGCAAGAGACATCGAGATCACGGCCTTCGCCACGCATCAAGTTATCACGCAGCCCAACCCGCTGCGGTCGGTCCTGCGCCGCGTCGAAGACAAGGACATGGACGATCCGATCGGCCGCGCCGAACAGGCGCTCGCGGGCCTCGCCGGCGAGTTCAAGGACTGGATGGCAACCGAGATCAACCGGCTGTCGGCGGCCTACGTCGCCATCCGGCACGACGGCTTCACCAAGGACAGGCGCGACGAGTTGTTTCGCGCCGCGCACGACATCAAGGGCGATGCCGCGACTTTCGGCTATCCGGCGGCGGCGGGCGTAGCCGAGAGCCTGTGCCGCGTCATCGAGCACGCGCCAGATCTGGAAAAGGTGCCGGCCGAGCTGTTCACGCACCACATCAACGCCATCCTCGCCATCGTTCACGAGAACACCAAGCTCGACAGCATCAGCGTCTCCGCCGAGCTCAGCCGGCGCCTGCGCAAGGTCGCCGACGATTATCTCGCCGACGCCAACCGCGATCGACCAGAGCATCTCGAGGTGATCCTGGCGCCGAGCATCGCGCCGGCGGGGTAGCCATAGGCGTCGTTCCGGCGAAGGCCGGAACCCATACCCACCAGCGGAAATTGTTGCAGAAGGCGTCGGCCATCTCGCTTCGCTTGCGAGACCTCGCGGTATGGGCCCCGGCCTTCGCCGGGGCGACATAAGCGACAATTCAGGCCGCAATCAGACCGTCGTAGACCCGATCAACCGCCTCCTCCGCAACCAGCTCGTCGCAGAACAGCCTTGCCTCTTCGCGCGCGGATTCGGTGGCGAAGCGGCGCAGCAGGACCATCAGCGGCTCGGTCGCGCCACGGTCGGTCTCGCAATGGGTGAGCACGCGCTCGACCATGCGGCGGCGCAGCCTCGCTGCATTGTCGTCGCTGTCGACGAAGCCCTGCTCGTGGCAGGCATCGAGCGCGACCTGGAAGGCCGCAAACGTCGCCTCGGGAAGCCCGGCGCGGCGGAGCAGCGCGTGCAGGCTGTTGCCGCCGCGATCGTGCAGCAGCGCGGACACGCGCGCCAGCGGCAGCTCGGCGAGCTCAGCCAGCGCTGCATCGAACAGATCCAGATTGCTCGACAGCAGCGCGCGCAGAATGAGACCCGCGGTGAGCTGGCCGGTGATGCGCAGGTGCCGAACAAGACCTTCCATGTCTTCGCCGCGCGAGCGCGCCGCGATGTTCATGGTAGAGCGGTCGCGCGCCTCGGTCGCGATGCGCTCGGCGCGGTCGGCAGTCAGCCAGTTCCGGGCCACGACGAATTGAGCCAGCGTCTCCGAGAGTTTTGCCACCAGCGCGGCGCGCGTTGCGGACGGCAGATCCTCCAGCACCAGCATCGCCTCGCGGATCGCGGCGAGATGCCCGTGACGCTCGACGATGCGATCCCAGGAGAACGGCGCAAGCTCGGCATGAGGATTTTCGATCAGCTCGAGCGCTGCCGCCGCGCAGCCGACTTCGGCAATAGCGGCGCAGACCGATACCGGCAGCGCGATGCGGCGCGCGACCGCGCACTGCACCTCGTCGTTGCCGGTCGCGACGATGTCGACGAGATCGGCGTCGATCAGCAGCGGAGAATGTTCGAGCACGGGCAACGCGACGGTCGGCTGGTCCGCCGACAGTGCCCGCACGATCGACGCCGGGGCCTCGCTACTGCGCGCAAACGCCTCGGCCATCGCCTGCCGCACCAGCGGCGAGGGATCGTCGAGCAGCATCAGAAGCGCACCTTCAGCGGCAACCCGGTCGTCATGGGAAAGGTCTGAGATCAGCCAGGCCCGGGCCAGCGCCCGCGTTGCCTCGGCCCGCTCGCCAGCGGGCGCCGTCCTGATCCAATTGATGAACTGCCGAACAATCATGGTGCTTCCGGCTTACGCAACGAAGACGAAGCGGTGACGGCTTGTCACCTGCAACACAAAATAAACCACGACGCTTAACAAAGCGTTCACCATAACTCGCTGGTTTTATTGACGTTTTGTTAAGGGAACAAAGACGGCCCGTTGACGCACCGGACCCTGCGCAGCAGCGTTCACGCCGCGACGTGTCCGAGACACGGGAGTGCGTGTTAGCTTGAGAACGTGCCGCTGCGATCGCTGAAAAGATCAAGGGGCTGGGGCGGCCGGACGTCGGGCGTCGCGGGTGCGACCGAAGTGAGCGAGGCATTGTTGCCCCACAATTTCTGCACGGTCGTCGAGACCGGCTGGGTGGTGTCGCCGGGCTGATAGATCGAGCGAAACACCGGCGTGCTCGGTGCATTTTCCGCGACCGTCGTCGGCGCCGTCGCGCTGACCGGCGTCACCGCACGCGTGTTCGGAAAGGTCTGGAGATACGCGGCATTCTCGATCAGCGGCGCGGCAGGCTGTATGCCGTTGGCGCTCGCGACCTGCGTGGTCGACGGCGTGCCACCATACATCGCCATCGCGCTGCGAGTGGTTTTCGAATTTGCCGCGCCGGCGTAGCGTGCATCCAGCACGGAATAGACCTCGGAGACGCTGCGCGCGCGGCCGTCTTTGGCGTAGAAGATCGAGCGATTGGCGGACGCCGCGTTGGGAAACAACCGCGCGCCGACCGCTTGCGGATTGTCCTCGGCATTGGCGATCAGTTTCGCGGCGCCGCCGACGCCCATGAAATGCGCCATGTAGAGTTCGCTGTCGGACGGCCTGCGGCCGAGCAGGCCGGTGAGCTTGAAGCTGTTCGACTGCGTCAGCGCCGCCGCCATGCTGGAGGCGGCCTCCGGATCGTCGCGCAGCTTCATGATCGACCGCTTCATCGCGGGATCATCGACGGTGTAGGTGCCCGACGACGTCCTGGTGATGGCGTCGGAATAATTGCCATAGCCGAGCTGGGTGCCCGCTTCCTTGACCGTGCCGAGCCAGGTCTGCTCGATGAACTGATAGAGCCCGTGCGCGGATGACGTAGTCGCCCCCGCCGTGGGATCGAAATCCGATTCCATCTTGGCGGTGGTCAGCATGTATTGGAAGCTGACGCCACCGACGTTAGAGGCCTGCTTGATCGCACCGGCGACGCGTGCCCGCGACGGATCGAGAACCGCCGTCTGAGAGGCACTGGAATTGTCGACCGACATAATGAAGTGCCCGGCCCGTGCGGCGTTGAGCGGCGCCGGCAATTCGGCGCCCTGTCGTCTCACCGTGGGACAGGTATGGTTAATGCGGGGTTAATCCAGGCCAGCACCCGCAGGACCGAAGGACTATTTCTTGTACACCGCGTCCGGATCGAACAGCCTGTCCGCATCGACAAAGACAAGCCTGGCGCCGCCGTCTTCGGCCTCTACCTTGCGGTAGAAGCAGGACCGGCGGCCGGTGTGACACGCCGCGCCGATCTGCTCGACGCGGAGCCAGACCGCATCCTGATCGCAATCGGTGCGGATCTCGACCACGCGCTGGGTCTGACCCGAGGTCTCACCTTTTCGCCACAAGGCATTGCGCGAGCGGCTGAAATACCAGGCCTCGCCGGTCGCAATGGTCTTGCGCAGCGCCTCGTCGTTCATGTGCGCGACCATCAGAACGTCGCCGGTGGCGACGTCGGTCGCGACGACCGTCACGAGACCGGCCGCGTCGAACCTGGGAAGGAAGGCGAGACCTTCCTCGGTTTCATGGGAGTGAGCGGACACAGTGCCCTCGCCGGTCTATTCGCGAGGTCAGCGCTGCAGGCCTCGCACCAGGGACAGAAAACGAGCCTGCTCCGCCGGATTGTCGCGGAACATGCCGGTGAAGCGGCTGGTGAAGGTGGAGGCGCCATGCTTGGCGACGCCGCGCACCGACATGCAGGTATGCTCGGCCTCGATCAGCACGGCAACGCCGCGCGGCTTGAGGCTCTCGTCGATCGCCGCCGCGATCTGCGCGGTCATATGCTCCTGGGTCTGGAGCCGGCGGGCGAAGATGTCGGTGAGGCGCGCAAGCTTCGAGAGGCCGACCACGCGTTCCACCGGCGTGTAGGCGATGTGCGCCTTGCCGTAGAACGGCATCATGTGATGCTCGCATTGCGAGGTGAACTCGATGTCGCGCACAAGGACGAAATCATCATAGCCGGCGGTCTCGCCGAAGGTGCGATCGAGCACCTCGGCCGGGCACTGGTGGTAGCCCTGATAGAGTTCGTCGAAAGCCTCGACCACGCGGCGCGGCGTGTCGAGCAAGCCCTCGCGGTTGGTATTCTCGCCGATATAGGCGAGCAGCGTCTTCACCGCCTGCTCGGCCTCGGCGCGCGCCGGGCGCGGCTGGTCGGCGCGGACGGCGGCGGCGAGGAATTCGGAAGGATCAAGCTCCGCCGGACGGCTCTCGGGCTGCCGGTCGGAGGGCTTGTTGGGGCGGATGGATTTGATTGTAGCGTCCATGTCTACTCCGTTCGACGGCCTTGCGGCCGGAGTGTCACCGGCAGACGGGGCGGCGAGCCGCCGGACGCCTGAGAGAACAGTTTCGGCGAAAAGGTCTTCAAATTAACGCCGGCAGCACGGTTCTGGATCACACCACTGCCGCAGCGCTCGACTGTTTTTCCGCCAGTTCCGACCCTATATAGGGCCGTGGACGGCGCACGCCAAGGCCGATCCTGCTGGACTCCATCACATGCTGAACGACATTTACAACAAGCGGATCATCGAACTGGCCGGGAATATTCCGCGGCTCGGACGGTTGTCGGATCCCGATGCCACCGCCACCGCCCACTCCAAGCTGTGCGGCTCGACCGTCAAGATCGACCTCAAAATGGAGGGCGACAAGGTCACCGACTTCGCCCACGACGTGAAGGCTTGCGCGCTGGGACAGGCTTCTTCATCCATCATGGCAAGTCAGATCGTCGGATCGACTGCGAGCGAACTCCGTGAGTTACGCGAAACTGTTCGCAAGATGCTGAAGGAGAACGGCGCGCCTCCCGAAGGCAAATGGGAAGAGATCAAGTTCCTCGAGCCGGTCCGCGACTACAAGGCGCGCCACGCCTCGACGCTCCTGACCTTCGATGCCGTGGTCGATGCCATTGGCCAGATCGAGGCGAAGGCGAAGCAGCCGGCTGCGGCGCAAGGCTGATTGCGGAGGCCGATCCCGGGCTCGTCGCTGGGCCCGGAAATAAGATCAGAGATTTGAGGCTATTTTTGCGACGCCGCAACCGGCGTGGCCACGCCGCCCGTCGGCACCAAGGCTTCCGCCGTCTTGGTCGACTTGGCAGGCTGCTCCGGTTCCGCACCGAATCTCGCCTGGGTCTTCGGTGCAAGCTCCGCCATTGCCGGCGCGGAGATGTCGACATGCGGCAGCACGTCGGCCACGAGATCCGTCGTGACGAGATTGGTGAGCTTGAGCTCGCCTGCATCGAGCTCGTGCAGATCTTCCCAGGGCGGGACGCTGAGCGCGAGCGATAGCAGATCGCCGGCACCGCCCATGTCGAACGTGTATTTGGCGAGCCGGCCAATGTCGCGCTCCACGATCATCAAATCCTGCGCGCTGTAGCTCGCGGCCTTGGCATCGTCGGCGCGATCGCCCATCCAGATCTGGTGGACCCGCACATGGGCCGCTTCCGGCACGTAGCGCTTCTTGCCGGCAAGCAGCAGGAACACGCACATGGATTCGCAATAGGCCTGAGGCGCGACCGCCGGACGAACCGACTGCCCGCCGCGGTTCTGAATGCTGATACCGACCGTGGTTAAGAGTCCGAGATTGCGGAAGCGCCGGCCGAGCGTGATCGCGTCGTTGACGGAACCACCGCTGGAATCGAGCACCACGGTGGCGCCGCCGAGCTGGCGTCCGCGGGAAAACTCTTCGAAGTCTTTGGGCGTATCGGCGGTGATGATGCCGACCGCACTGACCCACCCGCGGCAATTCGGCTCGCAGGCGACCCAGACGAACTTCATTGGCAGCTTGCGCTCTTCGAGGGCAACACCGGCCCGAGCCGACGACCCGAGCGTCGCGACGGCGCCAGCCAGCACGACTCCACAAGCAGCGGTTCCCACCAGCAACCAGCCGCGAAGTTTGAGCGCCTTCAGAAGTTTCAAACTGGTCCCTTCCCCAAGTCCCAAGCTTTAGCCCAAGCCTTACGGCGAGCCGACTCAGCCAAGCCCCGTTCTGACGTTCCAATGAGTCTCACATGAACGTCACAAAAATGGTATCCGGGGGAATACAGCTCGTCCATAGGCACTTGCTGCACTGCTCCCAAAAAGCACGCAAAATATGACGTACAAACAACAGCTTATAGTTCCCTGCGCCGGAACCGCGCAGAACCTCGCCCACGATCTCGGCAAAGCGCCCATGAAGCAATCAGCCTGCGAGCACTGTTCCAATCCCGTCGCGGGCGCACTCCGGCTTCCGCGCAGATTCGGCCGCGCGCTGATCTGGCTCTATCGCCACACGCTCTCGCCGCTGGTTGGCTACAATTGCCGGCACCTGCCGACCTGCTCCGCCTATGGCGACGAGGCGATTGAAAGATTCGGGCTGTGGGCCGGCGGCTGGATGACGCTGGCGCGCCTGCTCCGTTGCAACCCTTTCGGCACCTCGGGCATCGACAACGTGCCCCTCACCGCGCCGCAAGCTTCGCGCTGGTATCTGCCCTGGCGATACGCCCGCTGGCGCGGTGTCAACGCATCCTGAGCACGACGCGGCGCCTCACGCGTCGCTACCTTGAGTGGAACCGAAACTCTCTTCTCGCATTGATGTGATGCTCCCGCGGGAGGAAACAACAATGCGCTGGAAAATCAGCCCTCATTTTCACTTCAGGTCTGGACCGGATTCGCGGGGTGGTTCGCGAGGCCACGATCCCAGAACGCTCGACATGCTCGCCATTATCGTCCTCCTGACGCTCGCGGTCGGCTCCGGCTGGTATCTGGCGACGAGCACGGCCACGCCGCCCAGTACGACGGCGTTCATCGTGCCGAGCCAGAGCGTGCACTGGTAGGCTGGACTTAGAGGTCCAGCACCAGCCGGTCGGCGTCCGATCCGGCGACACAGATCATGAGAAAGCGTTCGCGCTCATACGGCGACAGGACGCGATCGCGGTGCACGGGCTTGCCCTCGATCCAGCCGACCTTGCAGGCGCCGCAAATGCCGCCGCAGCAGGACGTCGATATATCGATGCCTTCTTCCTGCAAGGCGGCCAGCATGGTCTGGCCGGCGCGAACCTGGATTTCCGTCCCCGTACGCGCCAGCGACAGCGTGAAGGGCTTTGCGTCAGGGTCGATCACCGGTGGCGGCGCGACGAAACGCTCGATGTGAACATTGGCTGCGGGCCAGGCTGCGGTCAGGCGCTCGAACTCGTCGGTCATGCCTTCCGGCCCGCAACAGGCGACCATCGTCTGCACCCCGACCTCTCCGACCAGCGACGCCAGATCCGGACGCCCGGCCGAGGAGGTGCGGTGCACGACGACACGCCCCGCTTCGATCAGCGGCGCGAGGCGGGCGGCAAGCGGCACCTCCTCGCGCACGATTAGGTGCAGCACAAAGTCTGCATTGCCAATCTGCAGGAGGTGACGTGCCATCGACAGGAACGGCGTCACGCCGATGCCGCCCGCGACGAACACATGGCGCGCAATGTCCGCAGCCGGCCCCAGCCCGCCGCGCGGCAGTGACACGCCGATGATGTCACCTACGCCAACCTGGTCGTGAAGCGCGCGCGAACCGCCGCGCCCGTCGGCCTCGCGTTTGACCGCGATGACGTAACGCGAGTTGTCGGCTGGCTCATTGCACAGCGAATAGGTCCGCACGAGACCGTTCGGCAGATGCAGGTCGATGTGGGCGCCAGGCTTGAACGACGGCAAGGCCCAACGGTCGGGATCGGCCAACGTGAACACCTTGATCCCCGTACCAGCCCCTTCGATGCCGGCGACAACCGTCTTGATCGTCGTTATGGGCCGCGCACTCATGGCGCGTTCCGCACGGCGTCGCCGACCCTGACGATGCCGCCTTGCAATATCCTGCAGTTGAGGCCCGAGCGGTTGATGAGCGGATCGAAGATCGCCTTGCCGGTGATCTCCTCGATATGCCGGCATGGAATCGATAACCGGGTTGCTTCCAGCAAGGTCTCACCTAACCAGAAGCGGCGGCCGACCAGGTGGTTCAACGGCACGCCCTCGACCGTCACGTTGCGGCGATGCTCCTCGGGACCGAGTTCGATTCCCGCGTCGCGCTTGAGCGCGATCAAGGTTTCGAGTTCGAACAGGGTGACCTGCCGGCCCTCTTCGGGCTTGTGCGAATAAAATCCTTCCTCGCGCCCGATCATGTAGCGGTCGCCCTCGATCCCTTGGCCGGCGACGAGCGCGAGTTGCTCCATCGCGCGCATTGGCAGGAACGCGCGCGGGGCGAGATGGAGGAAGCGGACCAAGCCAGTCCAGCCAAGGCGTGCTGTGCTATCGGCCGAGCCGGCGTCTATCTCATCGAGCATGACAAAATCCTTTTGAGAACCGATGGCGCGCCGCCAGCAGCGGCGCGCCGCGGGATCAGGTCAGTTCCTTGTTCGCCGTTTCCGGCGCGAACGTGGTCGCGGTCGCCGTGATGGCGGCGCAGCCAATCAGCAGCAGCGAAACCGGCCAGGTGGCGCCACCACTCCAGGCCATCAGAGCCGCCGCAATCAGCGGCGTCAATCCGCCACTGATGGCAGCACCGACCTGAAACCCGAGCGAGGCGCCGCTATAGCGCAGCCGCGCGGAAAACAGCTCGGAGTACCAGGGCGCGCCGATGCCGAACATCACCATCTGTCCGAAAGTAATCGCGACCACGATGGTGCAGATGACGATGGTGGGATCGCGCGTGTTGAGCAGCCAGAACAGCGGAAAGGCAAACAGCGCCGAAAACAGACAGCTTGCATAGAACATCTTTTTGCGGCCGACGATATCGGACAGCCAGCCGAACAGCGGAATGGCGAGCAGCGCGACCAGCGATGCCGCGAAGGCGCCGTTCAACACCACCGTACGAGACAAGCCAAGATTCGCCGTGGCGTAGGACATCACGAACACGCCGCCGATGCTGGCATAGGCGATCTCCGAGATCTTCAGCCCGACCGCGGTAAAGAAAGGCCGGCGGTGATGTCTGAAGATCTCGACCAGCGGCAGACTTGCGACCTCCTTTTTGGCCTGGACCTGACGGAAGGCCACGGTCTCTTCCATATTGAGGCGGATGTAGAGACCGACGCCGACCAAGAGGATCGAGATCAGGAACGGAATGCGCCAGCCATAGGACATGAACTCACTTTCCGGCAGGCTCGCCACCAGCGCAAACATGCCGATCGCGGCGAGATTGCCGATGGGATTGCCGACCTGCACCATGCTGCCGAGCAGGCCGCGGCGGTGCGTCGGGCAATTCTCCACCACCATCAGCACCGCACCACCCCATTCGCCGCCGAGGCCAATGCCCTGGAGGAATCGCAGGCCAATCAAGAGCAGCGGCGCGGCGATCCCGATCTGCTGATAGGTCGGAAGCAGGCCGATCAGGAAGGTGCCGATGCCCATCACCATGATCGTGATCGCGAGCATCGCCTTGCGGCCCACCCGGTCGCCGTAGTGACCGAAGATCGCGGCGCCAAGCGGTCGCGCCAGAAAGCCGACCGCATAAGTGCCGAAGGCCGCGATGGTGGCGAGCGCGGGATTGCCGGCAGCGAAGAAGACCTTGTTGAAGACCAGCGCTGTCGCCGTGCCGTAGATGAGGAAGTCGTACCATTCGACCGCGGTGCCGATCACGCTCGACCACACGATCCGCCGCAAGCTCGCCGCCTCGTCCGGCGCTACGTTCAGGGTTACGTCGTCTGCTACGGTCATCGATGTCTCCAAAAGGTACCGGCGCCATGGAAAGCAGTTGGCTCTGTCCGCGGAGCCCATCGGCAGCCCGGACGGTAAAAATCGATCATGTTTACTGGTGGAAATTAACGGCGCGGAACGCGGCAAATGCCGTATGGAGCGGCAAAACACGCTAAGTGCACTTCTTTTGAGCCGATTCACGCCATGTTCCAGAGTTTCTGCTTACAATATCCGCGCCCTTGCTCTAAATTTCTGCGCACTAGTTTTCTTTTGGAAAACATCCTCACGGGGCCGAAGGGACAGCACGCCCCGCCGGACTGGCAGTCGAGCGGCATCTGTTGCAAAAGAGACGTCAGCAATTCGGGAGACTCATGCGTGCTTGACGTCAGCAAAGCGGCAGCTGTCGGGGCCAACATTCGCCAGGCGCGGATCGCCAAGGGCCTGACGCTGGACCAGCTTGCCAAGCAGAGTGATCTCACGCGCGGCTATATCTCGCTGGTCGAGCGCAACCTGAAGATCCCTTCGCTCGCCGCCCTGCTGCGGATGGCAGCCGCGCTCGAGCTCAACGTCGCGACCTTCTTCGACCCGAACGCCGAGCCCGCGCCGCGCTACACGCTGTTCCGCCGTGAGGGCGGCAACGCACCGCTGTTTCAGGACACTTTTGGCGTGGTGCCCCTGGCAACCGGCCGCACCCGCAAGATGATGGAGCCGTTCCTCCTGAGCCCACCGCACAAATCGGCGACGCGCGCCTCACATGCGGGCGAGGAGTTGCTGTTTGTCATCAACGGCAAGATCGCGATCAAGCTCGACGGCGAAGAACTCGTCCTCGGCAAGGGCGATTGCCTGTATTTTTCGGGCGAGACACCGCACGAGGTCAGGAGCCTCGGCCGGCAGAAGGCGGAGGTCCTGGTCGTCGTCGCCCAGAGCTCCGCGGCGTAACGCCGGGCCTACCTAGCACCACGCTTAACGGGACCAGAAAAAGCGCCCGGGTGGCGGCGGGACCGGCTCGGGCGGACGTGGCCGCTTCGGACGCGGCGGTTTCGGCGACGGCTCGGCGGACGAGGTGGTCTCAGCGCCCGGCGCCGTCTCGCTTCCCGGCACCTTCACCGCCAGCAGCAAGTTCGATTCGTGCATCCGCCACCGGTAGCCGACGCCGAAATCGATCGGCTGGGCGCGCGTGAACAGCGCAGCGTAGCGTTCCTGGTAGCGGCCGGGAAATTCGCTGATGGGTCCGAGATAGCGGCCGAACGGGAAGAACCGCCATTGCCGCGAATTGTAGCTCGAAAGCGGAATGCCGGAATCGTCCTGGACGATGGTCGCGCTGTTGGCGAGCAACCAGTCGCGCGCCACGGTGAAATTGCCGGAGTGCAGCAGATAGGACGCGCTCTTGATCAGGCTGTTGCCGGGGCCGAGCGTCTCGCAGAACTTCAGGAACCCTGCTGCGCGTGCACCCGAATTGGAGAGATCGGTCGAGAAATAATACAGCGTGCGCGCCTCGCCGTCGGGGCCTGCAAAGGTGATACGGGCGCCGCGCGTCGCGTTCGGTCCGGGATTGCCGTTGCCGACATGCACACCGCCCTTGTCGTCGAGGGCGACCATCTCGACATTGCGGATCGTCTTGCCGGAGCGGACGAGGAAGACATAGAGGATCGGCAAGGTGCCGTTGACCTGGTTGGTGTGCAGGTCGACCTTCATCTGCTTGGTGATGAAGAAGGAAAAACTCAAGATCGAGCCAAGCGAGCGCTCGACATTGTAGAGCGCGGCGCCGACCGAACCGCGCGGCAATCGCGTCAGGTCAGCCACCGCACCGACCGGCTCCAGCGCGCCGAGCACGTAAGTGCTGGCCTTGGGATAGAAGGCGTTGGCGTAGAGAAAATCGGGGCCGCTGAACAAATAAAACATGGTCGGCCTGGGCGCCGCCAGATTGACGTCGGCCCAGTTGCGGATCTTCGAGAGCTGGCGCTCCTCGAGCTGGGCGAAGGCGCCGTCGAAGAATCTCGCGTGGCGTTGCCAGCCCGGGTCCTTTGTGAGCGGCACCAGCGGCGAATCCGCGGAAGGCTGCATGCCCGCGAGGAAGCGCGCGGTATCATCGAAGGTTGCCTCGGCGGCACGTGCGGACGAGACGGCCGCAGCCAGCAAGGTGAGAGCGACGGCCGCAATTCTCATGGGTCGAAACATGTCTATTCGCAATGTGATGAGATGCCAGCGGCGACCGGCCGCCTGCGGAAAACAGCATAAATCAACAGGCCCGAGACCATGACGAGCATCCCCGACAGCGATTGCACGGGCCGCTCGATCAACAAATAGTACATCATGAAGGCGGTCACGAGCAGGAAAACGAGCGGCGTGAACGGGTATCCCCAGGCGCGATAGGGCCGGGGCAAATCGGGATCCGTGATGCGCAGCTTGATGACGCCGGCGACCGTGAAGAACGAGCAGAACAGCAGCGCAAACTGGATGAAGTCGAGCACGGCCTCGAAGCTGCGCGTGAACAGCAGCAGATTGGCGACGGCGAGCTGAAACAGGATGGCATACGCCGGCGCGCCGCGCACCGATCTCTGCGAAAACACGCGCAACGCCGGAATGTCCTCCCCCATCGTCATCATCACGCGCGGGCCGATCCACATCATCGCGCTGATCGAGGAGATCAGGCCGAAACAGATCATCGCGCCGACGATCCGGCCGCCGAAATTGCCGAAAATCGCGCTGCCGGCGACGCTGGCGACGTCGAGCTGACCCGCGAGCGCGCCGACCGGCGTCGAATGGAGAAACACTGCATTCAGCGCGACGTACAACACGAGCACGATCAGCGTGCCCGCGAGCAGCGCACGCGGCAGGTCCCGCTGCGGCATGTTCATCTCGCCGATGATGTAGGTGGCGGCATTCCAGCCCGAGAACGAATACATCACGAAGACGAGCCCGATCGCGAAAGGCGCGCTGACAATGTGCGCGAGATCGCCCGCCTGCGGCGTGAAGGCGATCGGCTGCGGCACGCCGACGATGAAGCCTGCAACCAGGAAAGCAACGATCAGCACGACTTTCAAAATGGTCGAGATCAATTGGAAGGTCGAGGAGTGCCTGACCCCGGTCAGTTGCACGACCGAGACCAGCCACACCACGGCGATGGCAAGCGGGATCGGCGGCACACCGGGCACGACCGATTTGGCGTATTCGCCGAAGGCCATCGCGGCGAGCGCGACAGGTGCTGCAAAACCAACCGTCGCCGACACCCAGCCGGCGAGAAAGCCGAAGGCGGGATGATAGGCACGGCCGAGGAAATTGTATTCGCCGCTCGAGCGCGGAAACATGGCGCCGAGCTCGCTGTAGGAGAACACCCCGCACAGCGCGACGATGCCGCCGACGGTCCACAGCAGGAGGATCGAGAAGCCCGATGGGATGTCCTTGACCTGGAAGCCGAGGCTGGTGAAGACGCCGACCCCGATCATGTCGGCCACGACGATGGCGGTCGCAACCAAAACGGAGACCCCCGACCCGCTTCCGGTCAGCCGGCCGGTCCAGGGTGCAGTACCCGCATCTGATGCCGTCATCGCCGTCCTCAACCTCAGGCGTCACGCCTCGTGGGAAGCATCGTGCAGCTCGGTCCAGTCAATTCAAGCAGGGTTAACAAGGGTTAAATGAGGCGGGGTCACTTCGGTACTCTAGCACCATTAATCCACGATCAGGGCAATAAAGCTTCGTAAACACCGGGACATCCCGCTCCCGTCCCCCACAATCACGACACGATTGCGTGGTCCTTTTGAGCGTTCCGGATGTGGGGAAGTTTCTCCGGACACTTAACGTCGCCTAAACGCCCATCGGCTCAATTGCCTTAATGATTGCCGATGGACTTGTGGTCATGACTTGGGGTCATGGGTGAATGGTCGGGGCCGTTCCGAAACCGAGAGCTGACATCCGCGCCGACCGGACCACGTCCGGCGCACGCGGTCGTGCGCCTCGGATCGCTCTGATCTCAGCCTTGGTGCCGTTGTCGCTGACCCTGGTTCAATGCGGCAAGGCGCCCAATCCGGCAGCTCTCGCGGCGAACTCGCAGGCCAACGTCCAAGGCAACGCCCAAGCCAACGTTCAGATCGTTGTCAAGACAAACCAGCAGGTCGCGAGCAACGACACGTTCGAGGATCGCTTCCCGGCCCCTCAGTTCAAGGAGCGCTTTCCATCCGCGAGCGAGGGTTTTCTGCAACGGCAGATGTCGGACTTCTCACCCAAGCGCGCCGTGCAGCAGCAGCCGGAGCAGGCGCCTTACAAGGTCGCTTCGCTCGCGCCGCAGGCCCCCTACCAGCGTCCGCCGCGCGAGGACCTGACGACGCTCGTCAGCATGAAGTCGTCAGCTTTCCCCTATTTCGGCAACAACCCTGCCTCCGACGCGCCATTCCTCAACATCTCCAAGGGCGACCGCCGCGGCCACCGCAGCTATTCCGGGCGCGTGTTCTGGCAGGACGAGACTTACAACGATAACCGCGTCTTGATGCACGTGCCCGAACATTTCGACGTGCGAAAGCCAGGCGTGATCGTGGTGTTCTTCCACGGCAATGGCGCGACGCTGGAGCGCGACGTGCGCGACCGCCAGCTGGTGCCGCAACAGATCACCGATTCCGGCGCCAATGCCATCCTGCTCGCACCGCAGATGGCGGTCGATGCCGCCGATTCCAGCGCAGGAAAATTCTGGCAGGCCGGCGGTCTCAAACGCTTCATCGACGAGTCGGCGAACCATCTCGCCCGCCTCACCGGCGATCCCAACAGCGCCCGCGCCTTCGCCAACATGCCGATCGTGATCGTCGGCTACAGCGGCGGCTTCCTGCCGACGGCCTGGAGCCTCGAGGTCGGCGGCATCAGCGATCGTGTCCGCGGCGTCGTGTTGCTCGACGCGGTCTATGGCGAGATGGACAAGTTCGCCTCATGGATCGAGAGCCACCGCTCCGGCTTCTTCGTCAGCTCCTACACCCGCTACACCGCGCGGCGCGACCGCGAACTGATGAGCACGCTGCGGCAGAAGGGCATCACCGTCTCCGAAGACATGGACGGCCCCTTGCGTCCGGGCAGCGTGGTGTTCGTCGAAACCGGAGACGGCATCACCCATCGTGACTATGTGACCCGCGCCTGGACGCGGGACCCGCTCAAGGACGTCCTGGTGAAGATGTCAGCGACGCCATCACTCGCGCTCACCCGCGTGGCCTCCACCAATCCACCCGCATCGAGCCGGTAGCGATATTGCGCCCGTCGGCATTTGGCTGCACGGCCCGCAATTCTTTCGAGCCTTGATCAAAACGTGATGTTGACGGCCGACGTTCCCGGGGCCCACCGGATTGCTTCCACTGGCAACAATCATACTTTGCCGGCCAAGTTGTATTTTGGATTCTGCGGGGACATGCAGTGCGTCAGGGACTCTACAAGGTCGACTTCCACACGGTTCACGGCACCGGTTGCGGCGTCGTCTATGTGACCGATGGCAAGATGCGCGGCGGCAATTCCGCGTTCGCATTCATCGGCACCTGCACGGGCGAAGGCGACAGCATCAGAGTCAAGATCTCGACCGAGCGCCACAATGACGACCCTTGCTTCAAGGCGTTGTTCGGTCTTGACCGGATCACGCTGACGCTCGCCGGCCGGGAGGATGGCGACACGGCGGAATTCGAAGGCACCGCACTGCAACTGCCGGGCGTTGCCTTCAGGGCCGTGCTGAGCCGGATCAGCGACTAACCGCCCGGCTGCTGGACCTTGGCCATGGGCCTCAGGTCTTGCCCTCAGGTTTTTGGCAGCTTCGGAATGCTCTCGGCAAAGCCGTTGAAGCAGGCCAGCCGCTCGTCCTCTTCCTTGAAGAAACGACAATCGGCGTAGCCTTTGGCCTTTGCGGGCTTCGGCTTCGGAGTCGGCGCGATGACGGCGTCGTAGCAATTGAGCCGGTCTTTGGTGCCGTCATCGAGTTCCAGGCAAGCCTGGAGCCGCGCCGCGATAGACTGTGGCTTGCCCTTGGGCGCCGCAGCCGGCTTGGCCGCGGCCTCCTTGGTCCCCGCCGTAGTGCCCCCCTTGGTGCCCTTGGGCTTGACCTGAACCAACGGCTTGTCCCCGACCATTGGTGGTGGCTTGTCGGCTTGTGCAAACGCGGAGGCTGAATAGAGCACCGCGGCAACCGCCAGAATCATCCTCATTTCAGTCAACCCTCTTTGGTCCCCATGACCGGCCTTCTAGCCTCCCGGCGCGCGGTTTGCCAAGCACCTTGCGCACACAGGCACGCTTCCGTTCAGGCCGGGGCGGCAGTTGCCAGCGGGGGCCGGGTCAGGACCACCAGGATCAGCGCCAGCACGACGAAACCGACCGCGACGAAGCCGAGCGTATGCAGGAGTTCGCGGGCGAACAGCAGTCCGCCGACGGCCGAGCCGACCGCTTGGCCGATGTAGAGGACGGAGGTGTTGAGTGCGACGGTCGCCGATGCCAGCGACGGTGCGGCCGAGACTAGCCGGACCTGCTGCATCGAATTGGTCGAGGCAAAACCGAGGCCCCAGATCGCGACCGCACCCGCCATCAACGCGAGCGTGCCGGCGCCGAGCGCCCAGCCCGTGATCCCCGCAAGCAACAGGCAGGTAAACAGGAGCGAGGTGCGATAGGGCCCTGATGTGTCGACGATGCGGGTCGCGATGACAACGCCGAGGAAGCCGCAGACGCCGTAGAGAGCGAACACCAGGCCGATCGCATCCGGCCCCGCGCCGGTCAGCTTGTTGAGCAGCGGCCCCATGAAGGTGAACACCACGAACTGCCCCGACATCTGCAACATCGTGATCGCAAGCAGCAGCAGGATCGTCCTGTTGCGACCGACCGCGCTCCAGGTCTTCAGGTCCACCGGCGTCCCCTTCAAGCCCGCCGGCAGCCGCATCAGCAACAGCAGCAAGCTGACGCAGCCCAGCGTGCCGATGCCGCCATAGGCCGCGCGCCATCCATAGCGGCTGGCGATGAAGGTGATCAGCGGCAAGCCGACGGCGGCAGCGAGCGACCAGCCGAGAAAGATGTAGGCAATCGTGCTGCCGCGACGCTCCACCGGCACGATCAGCGCCGCCGTGCCGGCGGCCTGCGGCGTATAGAGCGCGCCGACCGCGAGCATCACCAGGCGGATGACGAGGAGGCTCGCATAATCGGGCGCAATGGCCGAGGCCAGATTGCCAAAGGCGAGCACCGCCAGCGTCGTGGTGAGCAGCGTTCGGCGCTCGATCCGGCTGGTGAGCCATGCCGTCAGCGGCGAGCCGATGCAGAGGATGACAGCCCCGAAGGTGATCAGGAGCGCGGCCGCGTGGATGCTGACGTCGAGCCCCGTCGCCAATTCCGGCAGCATGCCCGCCGGTGCCAACACCGAGCAGCCGGTGACGAGATTGCCGAGCATCAGGGCGGTTGACGCGAAACGGCCGGCGTGTGCATTTTCCATGCAAGCGCATGTAGAACCGCCTTGCGACCAGTTAAAGGGCATTGCTCGGAATAGTTCGTGCAGCGCCCCCGCTTTTGCGCGCCGGTTTCTTGGAAATGCCGGATTGCGCAGGCCGAATCGCCTGATATATCGCTCGTTCCCGCTTACCTGCGCTCGTTCGCAGGAGTGAGCCTCAGGAGACATGCCATGACCGACCAGCCCAAGGACCCGTCCAAGGACCAGTCCAAGTCCGAACAGCCCAAATCCGAATCCGGCTTTCAGTACAGCCTCAGCAATTTGAGACCCGTGACCCCACCGGAAAAAATCACCCTCACCTTCCCGGACGGCGCCCGGCGTGAATACGCCAAGAGCATCACCGGTCTCGATCTCGCCAAGGGCATTTCGCCGTCGCTGGCCAAGCGCACGGTCGCGATGGCGCTCGACGGCGTGGTCTCCGACCTCGACGATCCCATCGAAGCCGATGCCAGGATCGAGCTGATCAACCGCGACGATCCGCGCGCGCTCGAGCTGATCCGCCATGACTGCGCCCACGTGCTGGCCGAAGCCGTGCAGACGCTGTGGCCGGGCACCCAGGTCACCATCGGCCCCGTGATCGAGAACGGCTTCTATTACGATTTCTTCCGCAACGAGCCGTTTACGCCGGAAGACTTTGCCGCGATCGAGAAAAAGATGCGCGAGCTCATCGCGCGCGACAAACCTTTCACCAAGGAGGTTTGGGATCGCGAAAAGACCAAACAGGTGTTCCGCGACAAGGGCGAGGCGTTCAAGGTCGAGCTGGTCGACGCCATTCCCGGCAACGAGCCGATCAAGATCTATTACCAGGGCGACTGGTTCGATCTCTGCCGCGGCCCGCACATGACTTCGACCGGCAAGGTCGGCAACGCCTTCAAGCTGATGAAGGTGGCCGGCGCCTATTGGCGCGGCGACAGCAACAACCCGATGCTGACCCGCATCTACGGCACGGCATTCTCCAAGCAGGAGGACCTCGACGCTTATCTGAAGCAGATCGAGGAAGCGGAAAAGCGCGACCATCGCAAGCTCGGGCGCGAGCTCGACCTCTTCCACTTCCAGGAGGAGGGTCCGGGCGTCGTGTTCTGGCACGCCAAGGGCTGGACCATCTTCCAGCAGCTGATCGCCTATATGCGGCGGCGCCTGGCCGGCGACTACAGCGAGGTCAATGCCCCGCAGATCCTCGACAAGTCGCTGTGGGAGACCTCCGGCCATTGGGGCTGGTACCGCGAGAACATGTTCGCGGCGCAGTCGGCCGGCGAGGAGGCCGAGGACAAGCGCTGGTTCGCGCTGAAGCCGATGAACTGCCCAGGCCACGTGCAGATCTTCAAGCATGGCCTCAAGAGCTACCGCGACCTGCCGCTGCGGCTCGCCGAGTTCGGCGTGGTGCACCGGTACGAACCATCCGGCGCGATGCATGGATTGATGCGCGTGCGCGGCTTCACCCAGGACGACGCGCACATCTTCTGCATGGAGGATCAGCTCGCCGACGAGTGCCTGAAGATCAACGAACTGATTCTGTCGACCTACGCCGATTTCGGCTTCACCGGCGACCTCACCGTGAAGCTGTCGACCCGGCCGGAGAAACGCGTCGGCACCGACGCGATGTGGGATCACGCCGAGCGCGTGATGGCGACGGTGCTGCGCGAGATCCAGTCGCAGAACAATCACATCAAGACCGAGATCAATCCGGGCGAAGGTGCCTTCTACGGGCCGAAGTTCGAATATGTGCTGCGCGACGCCATCGGCCGCGACTGGCAGTGCGGCACCACGCAGGTCGACTTCAACCTGCCGGAACGGTTCGGTGCGTTCTACATCGACCACGACAGCGGCAAGAAGCCGCCGGTCATGGTGCATCGCGCGATCTGCGGTTCGATGGAGCGCTTCATCGGCATCCTGATCGAGCACTATGCCGGCAACTTCCCGCTCTGGCTGTCGCCGGTGCAGGTGGTGGTCACCACCATCACGTCGGAAGCCGACGAGTATGCCAAGCAGGTGCTGGAGCAGGTCCGGCGTGCGGGACTTCGGGCCGAGATCGACCTGCGCAACGAAAAGATCAACTACAAAGTCCGCGAGCATTCGCTGGCCAAGATTCCGGCACTGCTCGTGGTCGGCAAGAAAGAGGCCGAGACGCAATCGGTCTCGATCCGCCGGCTCGGCAGCGACGGTCAGCAAGTGACGACGACGGTGGAGGCCATCGCCGCCCTGGTCGACGAAGCGACCCCGCCGGATGTGAAGCGGGCGCGCGGCGCGGCCTGACATCTGAAATCGGTCTAAACTCGCTTTCGGTTGCGGGCGTGCATTCCTATGTGGGGACTGCACGCCCGACGACCAGCCGAAAAGGAAACCGCAGTGCCCGACGCCATCGAACTCCTGAAGACCCGCCGCTCGGTCAAGCCGCGCGAGATGTCCGGACCCGGCCCCTCCCCGGCCGAGCTCGAGACCATCCTCACCATCGGCGCGCGCGTGCCCGACCATGGCAAGCTCGCGCCCTGGCGCTTCATCATCTTCGAGGGCGATGCGCGCCAGCGCGCCGGCGAAGTGATCGCGAAGGTGTTTGCCCGGAACAATCCCGGCGCGCCGGCGTCCGATATCGAGATCGAGCGCAAACGCCTCATGGATGCGCCGCTGGTGATCGGCATCGTCAGCTTCACCAAACCGCATCCGAAGGTGCCGGCGTTCGAGCAGGAATTGTCGGCCGGCGCCAGCGTCATGAACATCGTTACGGCCGCGACCGCGCTTGGCTACGGCGCCTGCTGGCTGACCGGCTGGTTCTCGTTCGATCGCGACGTGCTGGATGGC
Source organism: Bradyrhizobium sp. Ken01 (assembly GCF_055807355.1). NCBI lineage: Bacteria > Pseudomonadati > Pseudomonadota > Alphaproteobacteria > Hyphomicrobiales > Nitrobacteraceae > Bradyrhizobium > Bradyrhizobium sp. Ken01. The sequence continues at coordinate 4,311 of NZ_JBVVPC010000017.1, read as the reverse complement.
CTCGGCCTCAAGCCGGACGAGAAACTCGCCGGATTCGTCCATATCGGCAAGCCGACCAGGCCGAGCGAAGACCGGCCGCGACCGGTCCTTTCTGAAATCGTGACGCGATTTTAATCGAAGGCGTGTTGACGCCTTCGACGTCTTGCGGCTTTGATCCCGGCAAGGGAGGAAGCCCGGATGAAGCGTCGTGAATTTCTGGTCGGAGCCGCCCTGCTGGCCGGCACGATGGCGCGAAGCCGCGCCGCCGACACCCCTGCTCCGTCGTCCGACGGATTCGATCGTATCACAGCGTATTTCGACAACGAGGTGACGAGCGGCCGGCTGCCGGGCGTCGTGGTGCTGGTCCAGCAGCACGGCAAGCCGGTCTATCTGAAGACTTTCGGCGTGCGCGACACCAGGACGGGCCTCGCGATGACGCCCGACACGATCTTCGCCATCCACTCCATGACCAAGCCGGTCACGTGTCTTGGCGCGATGATGCTGATCGACGAGGGCAAGCTCGCGCTCGCCGATCCCGTGTCGAAATACATTCCTCTCTTCGCCGACACCAAGGTGGGCCTCGAGGTCACCAATCCCGACGGCACGTTACATCTGGATCTCGTGGCCCCGATCCGTCCCGTCAACATCGAGGATCTGCTGCGGCACACCTCCGGCATCAGCTACGACTACATTGGCGGCAAATGGGTCGAGCAGGCCTACAAGGCCGCCAACATCTTCGAGGGTCAATTCAACAACAGGGAATTCGCCGTACGCATCGCAAAACTGCCGCTGGCGCGGCAGCCGGGGACGCTGTGGCGCTACGGTCATTCCACCGACGTGCTCGGCAGCGTCATCGAGATCATCTCCGGCCAGACGCTGTACGCGTTCCTCAAGCAGCGTATCTTCGATCCGCTCGGCATGAGCAGCACCAAGTTTGCGCTGGCGACAGAAGACGAGCTCGCGCGGATGGCGCGGCCGCTGCCGAACGACAACATCCTGCTTGCCGCCGAGCGCGACCGCCTCGACCATCCCGAATGGCAGTCCGGCGGCGGCGGGCTGCTCTCGACCATCACCGACTATCAGCGCTTCGCGCAGATGCTGCTCAATGGCGGCGAGTTCGACGGCAAGCGCTATCTGAGTCCTGCGGCCTTCAAGGCCATGACGACCGATCATATCGGGCCGGGCTCGGGCGTCGCGCGCGACTATTTCTATTTTCCGGGCGACGGCTTCGGCTATGGCTATGGTCTCGCGGTGCGGACCGATCCCGGAAACGCCAAACCGCCGCCGCCGGGCTCGCTCGGCGAGTTGAAATGGGATAGTGGCAGCGGCACCTATTTCGGCGTCGATCCCAAGCTCGACATGGTCTACCTGCTGATGCAGCAGACCCAGAACGAGCGTAGCCGCATCACGCCTGCTTTCAAGGCGCTGGTCTATGACTGTTATCCGTCCGAGTTACGCCGCCCGTGAAGCGCGTTGGCCGAAATCCGCGAGCAGCTTTGCGATCTCGGCGGCGGGCCGCGCCGCGCTGAACAAGAAGCCCTGCACTTCGTTGCAGCCTTCGGCGCGCAACCACGCGAGCTGATCCTCGGTCTCGACGCCTTCCGCGGTCGTGGTGATGTTGAGGCTGCGGCCAAGCCCCGAGATCGCGCGAACGATCGCGACGCAATCGGGCCGCCCTGCCAGATCTTTGACGAAGGAGCGGTCGATCTTGATCTTGTCGAAGGGGAAGCTGCGGAGATAGCTGAGGCTGGAATAGCCGGTGCCGAAATCATCCATGGAGATGCTGACGCCGAGCTCGCGCAACTGGTGCAGGATGGCGAGATTGGCGTCGGTTTCGGCCAGGAAGATCGACTCCGTGATCTCCAGTTCGAGCCGCGTCGGCGACAGGCCGGACTGCGCCAGTGCCGAAATCACGACCTGAACCAGGTTGCGGCTGCGGAACTGCGCCGGTGACAGATTGACCGCGACCTTGACGTCCGCGGGCCATTTCACCGCCTCGGAGCAAGCCACGCGCAGCACCCATTCACCGAGCTGGGTGATCAGGCCGATGTCCTCGGCGACCGGAATGAACTCCGCCGGCGAGATCATGCCCTTGTCGGGGTGATGCCAACGCAGCAGCGACTCGAAGCCCGAGATGCGGTCGGAGGCGATCGAGACCAGCGGCTGGTAGTGCAGCTCGAACTCGCCATTGGTGAACGCACGGCGCAGATCGAGCTCCATGTCACGGCGCTTCTGCGCCTGCAGGTCCATCTCGCGCTCGAAGAAATGATGCACGCCGCCGCCGTCCGATTTCGCCCGGTACAGCGCCATGTCGGCGTTCCGCATCAACTCTTCCGACGTCGTACCGTCGCCCGGCGACAGCGCGATGCCGATGCTGGCGCCGATCACCATCTCCTGCCCGTCGATCTCATAGGGCGCCTTCAGCATGTCGATCAGCAAGCCCGCGCAGGCGCTGGCCTCGTTGGGCGAGACGTCGGCTGCCAGGATCACCGCGAACTCGTCACCGCCGAGCCGGGCCGCGAGATTGGCGCCGCGGACCGCGGTGCTCAGACGGGCGGCAACCTCCTTCAACAGGCGGTCGCCCACCGGATGGCCGAAGGAATCGTTGATGTTCTTGAACAGGTCGAGATCGACGTAGAGCACGCCGACCCGTCTTCCGCCGGCCTGGTCGAGCGCCTGCTTCAAGCGCTCCTGGAAATACTCGCGGTTCGGCAGATCGGTGAGCCCGTCATGGTGCGCCATATGGGCGATCCGCGCCTCGGCCTTGCGCCGTTCGGTGATGTCGACCACCGCGACCAGATAGCCGTCGCGATCGTCGAAGGCGACGCGGCGGCCGAAGGTGAGCACCTCGATCTCGCTGCCGTCGGCGCGCAAATGCCGCCAGTTGCGCAAGGAGTGATAGGAGTCGCCGACGCGTTCGAGCGCCTCAGCGTGGCTGTCCCACTCGTCCTGCGGCCAGATCTCGTGCAACTTCATGCGCAGGAAGGTGGCGCGGCTATAACCGTAATGCTGGACCGCGGCGTCGTTGACGCTGAGGAACTGCTTGCTCCCGGCGTCGAACACCCACATCGGCATCGGGTTGTTGTCGAACAGCAGGCGGAACGAGGCGTCGCGCCGCTTCAACACAGTGACATCCGAGATCGTCAGCGAGACCACGTCCGCGAACGCCGTGGCGCTCAGCCGGAGATGCCGTCCGTCGCTCTCGATCTCGAGCTGCTCGCCGCGGCCGCCGGAGACGGCCCTGAGCAGGAATTCCATGACTTCAAGCGAGGCCAGCAGCGTGTCTCCCTCGCCGATCCGGCGCCACAACAGGCCCGCGCCTTCGGCCTTCAACAGAAGGCCCGCACTCTTGTTGTGGTGCACGATCTGGAGATCGAACGGCTTACCACCCGCATCGCGCAGCGTCGCCAGCGAGACCACCGCGTCGTCGGTCGAAGCGAAGATCGCGTCCAGGAGATTGTATTGCGCGCCGCGTTCGTTGATGTAGGCGCCGACCAGCGTCGCGCCCCAGCGCGATGCGGTCGGCAGCGCCAGCACATCAAATGTTCTGACCATGCCGTCGCGCACGCAATGGGCGCTCGCCAGGTGCGGCCGCCCGTTGGCAAGCGCGCTCGCCGCGGCTTCCGACAGCGCGGTTGCGCAATCGGGCGAGAGCGCGGCGACCGGGATGTCCCAACGCTCTTCGTCGAGCCATTTCTGCACGTAGCGTCCGCTGCGCGACAGTTCGAGCGCGCCGTCGCCCTTGAGCAGCGCGATGTGGTCAGCGAGCCGTCCCAGGCTGCCGAGCATCACGTCCTCGTAGCGCGGCAGCCGTTCGCCCGGCTTCAACGCGGCACGCCATTTGCGCTGAAGCACCGGGATGTCGTCGAACATTTCGGCGGCCGGTTTTCCCGACACTTTCTTTACGGCACTCATGGCAGTCCCCAACGCACATTCCCGCCGCATCCAATGCAGCCGCTCTTAACGACGTGTAAAGAGCGCGCGAGCGCGGGTTCCGTTCAGCGATTATGACAGTTTAAAGTCGGACGTTGGTTAGTGGGCGTTAGAGACTATGACGGTTGTGCGAAGGCGCCGAGCGTCCGGCATAGTCATTGCGAGCGGACGTGTCGCAACAGGGTCCGCTGCTCTCGTGTCCCGGACGCGCTGCAGCGTTCTTACGCTGCTGCGCAGAGCCGGGACCCAGCAGGTCCCACGGCACGCTGTCGCATGGGCACCGGCTCTGCAGCGCACCGCCAAGAGGCGCTGCGCTGCGTCCGGGGCACGAGACCGTTGTTGGACAACCGACATGGGATCGCAGCCTCGCGGCGCATTTCGCCCGAGCTTTGCTTCGTC